>NZ_JBHYGR010000079.1:0-13260 GCF_042738155.1 Kitasatospora sp. NPDC059088
CGGTGCCGGAGCCACCGGAGGCGGAGGCGGTGCGCGGCTTCGCGGCCCGGGGCGCCTTGACCGCCGCGGCCGGGTCGGGCACCGGCAGGTCGGCGGCCGTCCCGGCGGCGGCCTGCTGGGTGCGGGCGGCGTCGCTGGCCGCCTTGTCGGCGATGGCGTTCAGCGGGTCGCCGTCCACCTGGTGGGCGGGGACGTAGACGAAGGTGACGTCCCGGCCCTCCAGCAACTCGTCGATCCGCTGGATCAGCTCGCGGTTGGCCACCGGCTTGCCCGCCGCCGTCTTCCAGCCGTTGCGCTTCCAGCCCTTGAGCCACTTGGTGACCGAGTCGCGGGTGTAGGTGCTGTCGAGCCGGACCTCCAGCGGCACGGCCGGGTCGGTGGCGGACAGCAGCTGTTGAAGCGCCGTCAGCTCGCCGATGTTGTTGGTGCTGTGCCCGAGCGGCCCCGCCTCCCAACGCTGGGGCGCCCCGGCGGCGTCCGCGACCACGTAGGCCCAGGCCGCCGGGCCGGGGTTGCCCTTGGCTGCTCCGTCACACGCTGCAATGACTCGTTCGACCATGCCCCGATCATGCCTGGTCAGGCGCCCCGGAGCCAAAGCGGGTCAGCTGCGCAGCAGGGGCAGCAGTAGCGCGGCGGACCAGCTGAAATTGGTGGAGTTGCGGCCGCGGCCGGTCAGCGGGTCGTAGTTCTCCCGGACCGGCCCGTCGCCGCTCAGCCCCTCGGCGGCGGTGAGCAGCCGCTCGACGGCCCGGCGGGCGTCCTGGTCCCAGCCGTACCGGCGCAGCCCCTCGATCGCGAAGTAGCTCTGGTCGAGCCAGGCCAGGCCGCGCCAGTAGCCGGCCGGGTCGAAGGACGGCGAGCTGCGGGCGACGGTCGGGAAGGGCATCGGGGTGCCGAACTCCGCCGGGTCGAGCAGCCGGGCCCGCACGGTGCGGGCCTGGGCCGGGTCGGCGGTGCCGGACCAGAGCGGGATCGCGCCCTCGATGCCGCGGCCGCGGGCGGTGAGCCGGGCGCCGGTGGCGAGGTCGGTGTCGTGGAACCAGCCGGTGGCCGGGTCGTACATGGTGGCGCGGATCGCGGCGTCGATCCGCTCGGCCCGGCCGCGCAGCCGCTCCGCCGTGGGGCGGTCGCCGAGTTCGGCGGCGATCAGGGCCAGGTGGCGGTGGTCGGCGGCCAGGTAGGCGTTGAGGTCGACGGAGCGCTGGGTGAGCGACCAGCCGACCGGCTCGCCCTTCGGACCGTGGTTGGCCACGACGGTGGCGGCGTCGAAGCGCGGGGCGTTGTCCATGCCGGACTCCCAGGCCGCGGCCTGGCGGCAGTCCTCGGGCGCGGCGTTGGCCGGGTCGAGGGTGGCGCCGTACTCGCACAGGCCCTCGCCGAGGTGGTCCCGGGTGCGGTACCACCAGTCCTGGTAGGCGGTGAGCTTGGGCAGCAGCTCGCGCAGGAAGGCCCGGTCGCCGGAGCGGCGGTAGACCTCCCAGACGGCCCAGGCGGCCAGCGGGGGCTTGGAGTTGCGTTCGTTCCAGTTGCCGCCGCCGGTGGACGGGTCGTTGTAGAAGACGCAGTCCGGGACCATCCCGGCGTCCTGCGGGCGGTCCGGCGCGCCGGGCCCGGTCTGGTGGTCGAAGACGGCGCGGATCTGGTCGGCGGCGAGGCCGGGGGCGAACAGCGCGGTGCCGACGGCCTGCTTCCAGGTGTCCCAGGCCCAGACCCCGCTGAACCACTTGTCGGACAGCGAGGGGGTGACGGCGTCGTGCCGGATCCGCCCGGCGGGGCTGCGCCAGTTGGTGACCAGCGTCTGCACGCACTTGACGGCGGTGCGGCGGCGGGCGGCCGGGACGCCGTCGGTGGCGCGGGCGAGGTAGCCGGCCCAGCGGGCCCGTCCGGTGGCGGCGGTCCGCTCGGGTGCGCGCAGCGCGGCCTCGGCCTCCCGGACGGCGCGGGCGCGGTCCTCGGCGGTGAAGGTGTAGCTCTCGGTCCAGTCCAGGGTGCGGCTCGCGCCGGGCGGCAGCCGTACCGGGTCGGCGAGTTCGGTGCGGTGGCGGTCGCCGTCCACGGTGACCCGGACGGGCTGGGCGTGGCGGACGGCGAAGCTCTCGGTGCCGTCGGTGAGGTACTCCCAGGTCCGGCGGACCCTGGCGAAGGCCACCTCGACGCCGCGCTCGGCGGCGAGCAGTCGCGGGGCGTCGTGCTGGGGGCCGTCGGCGGGACGCAGCAGGGTGCCCGTCCAGGCGACGGCCAGGGTGCGTGCGGTGCGTCCGGTGTTGGCCAGACGGGCGCGGAGCAGGGCGGTGCGGTTGCCGGCGAAGCGCAGTTCGAGGGTGAGGGCGAGGCCGTCGGCGAGGGCGTAGCGCTGGCGGAGCAGTCCGGGCAGGGCGGTGAGGGTCGGGGCGCCGCCCGCGGCGAGGTCCAGCGGCCTTCCCTGCTCGGCGAGTTGGAGTCGGGTGAGGCCGTCGCTGAGCCACCAGGGGTACTCCTGGGCGAGGTGCAGCGGGCCGGTGAAGCCGCCGAGCGGGTCGGTCGGGCGGGGCAGGGCGTAGGCGTGCCAGGCGCCGAGGTCGGCGAAGACGGTGATCGGGTTGTTGTCGCCGGGGTAGGCCTGGGCGGGTGTGCCGTGCAGGTCGAGGACGTCGGCGTAGCGCTCGGCGTCGAGCCCCTCGTCCGCGTGGGCGGCCGGGGCCGCCGGGGCGGCCAGGGTGCCGGCCGTGGCGAGCGCGGAGGCGGCCAGGAAGTGGCGGCGGGTCAGCGGGTTCACGGGCGCTCCTCGGGGGCGGGCAGGCGGAGGACGGCGGCGCCCAGCGGCGCGAGGGTGAGGGTGGTGCCGGTGGCGGAGCCGGTGTGCAGATCGGTGCCGGTGAGCAGGTCGGTACCGGTGAGCAGCTCGGTGCCGGTCAGCAGGTCAGTGCCGGGCCGGGCGAGCGGCACCCGGGCCTCGGCGGGGCCGTGGTTGAGCAGGAAGAGGTAGGCGGTGCCGTCCGCGGCGCGGCGGCGGGTGGCCTCCACGCCCTCGGGCAGGCCGGGTAGTTCGGGGCCCGCGCCGGACTCCGTCAGCGCCAGGTCGAGCACGGGGCCGGTGTCCGGGCCGAGGTGGCAGCTCAGGTACCAGGCGCTGCCGGTGCCGTGGCGGTGGCGGGTGACGGCGGGCCGGC
Organism: Kitasatospora sp. NPDC059088; assembly: GCF_042738155.1. NCBI lineage: Bacteria > Bacillati > Actinomycetota > Actinomycetes > Kitasatosporales > Streptomycetaceae > Kitasatospora > Kitasatospora sp. NPDC059088. Next base: position 3,150 of record NZ_JBHYGR010000079.1, read on the forward strand.
CGGCGAGTTCGCCGGAGGTGTAGCGGGCGACGGTCTCGGCGCCCTCGGGTTCGATCCACTCGCTCCAGTGCTCGGCGCGCAGCTCGGGGTGCGGTTCGGCGTCCCGGTCCGTCCCGTCCAGCCGTACGATGGTGGCCTCGCCGTCCGGGATCGGCCAGTGCTCGTCCACGACCAGGCCGAGCAGTGCGCGCAGCGGGCCGGGGTGGCCGCCGGGGTGGATGTGGTCGTGCCGGTCGGTGATGCCGCTGAACGGGCCGCAGACCAGGTGGCCGCCGCCGTGGACGTAGCCGGTGAGGCGTTCGGCGGTGGCGGTGTCGAGCAGGTACAGGTTGGGGGCGAGCAGCAGCCGGTAGCCCTCGTACCCGGCGGTGGGCGGGAGGAAGCCGACGGTGACACCGCGCTCGTACAGCGCCGCGTACCAGGGGCGGAGCAGGTCGGGCCAGCGCATCCGGGCGGAGGGGTGGTCGTCCAGTTCCAGGGCCCACCAGCTGTCCCAGTCGAGCAGCACGCCGACCTGCCCGCGGATCCGGCTGCCCGCGACCTCGCCGAGCCGGCGCAGTTCGGCGCCGAGGGCGACGGTCCGCTGCCAGCCACGGCCGGCCGTGCCCCGGTGCGGGAGCATCGCGCTGTGGAACTTCTCGGCCCCGGCCACCGAGGCGCGCCACTGGAAGTGCAGCACCCCGTCGGCGCCGCGGGCCAGCGCCTGGAGCGACCAGAGGCGGTAGAGGTCGGGGCGTTTGGGGACGTTCACCGGGCGCCAGCTGACGGCGGAGGGGGCCTGTTCCATCAGCAGCCAGGGCCGGCCGGCCTTGAGGGAGCGCATCAGGTCGTAGTTCATGGCGGCGTTCACGTGGGCGCGCGGGTCGGCCGGGTCGGGGTAGGCGTCGTCGGAGACGAAGTCCTCGTACCGGCTCCACTCCCAGTAGTCGAGGGCCTTGAGCATCGACATGAAGTTGGTGGTGACCGGCACCCCGGGCGAGACTTCGTCGAGCACGGCCTTCTCGGCGCGGTGCAGGGCGAGCAGGGCGTCCGAGCAGAACCGGCGCCAGTCCAGCAGCTGGGTCGGGTTGACCGGACCGGGCGCGGTGCGCGGCGGCTCGACCTGGTCGAAGGAGTTGTACCGCTGGGACCAGAAGGCGGTGCCCCAGGAGCGGTTCAACTCCTCGACGGTGCCGTGCCGTTGGCGCAGCCAGCGGCGGAAGTCGGCGGCGGACCCGGCGCAGAAGCACTCCTGGACGTGGTCGCCGTACTCGTTGTGGACGTGCCACAGGGCGAGCGCCGGGTGGCCGTGGTAGCGCTCGGCGAGCCTCCGGGTGAGCCGGACGGCGGCCGCGCGGTAGGCCGGGGAGGACGGGCAGTAGTGCTGGCGCGAGCCGAACTCCAGCCGGACGCCGTCGGCGGTGACGGGCAGCAGGTCGGGGTGGGCGCGCACCAGCCAGGCGGGCGGGGAGGCGGTGGCGGTGGCCAGGTCGACGGCGATGCCGTGCCGGTGGACCAGGTCGAGCAGCCGGTCCAGCCAGCCGAAGTCCCAACGGTGGGCGTCGGGTTGGAGCCGGGCCCAGGAGAACACGCCGACGGTGACCAGGTTGACCCCGGCCTCGGCCATCAGCTCGACGTCCTGGGCCCACACCTCCTCGGGCCACTGCTCGGGGTTCCAGTCCCCGCCGTACAGCAGGCCGGGCACGCGGGTGAGTCGGTCCATCGGCGCGTCATCCTTTCAGGGCTCCGCCGAGCAGGCCGGCCACGAACTGCCGCTGGAAGAGCAGGAAGAGCACCATCAGCGGGAGGGTGGCCAGGAAGGAGCCCAGCATCAGGCCGGAGTAGTCGACGTGGGTCAGCCCGGTCAGGGTGTTGAGCGCGACCGGCACGGTGTACCTGTCCTGGGTGTTGAGCATCAGCAGCGGCCAGATGAAGCTGTTCCACTGGCCCATGAAGGTGAAGATGACGAGTGCCCCCAACTGCGGCCGCACGCACGGCAGGACGACCCGGTAGAAGGTGCGCAGCTCGCCGGAGCCGTCGATCCGGGCCGACTCCAGCAGTTCGTCGGGGAAGCCCAGGAAGCTCTGGCGCATCAGCAGGATGCCGAAGGAGTTGGCGAGGAAGGGCAGGACGACGGCCTGGTAGCTGTCGATCCAGCCGAGGCTGGCCATCATCTGGAACAGCGGGACCAGCAGCACCTGGAGCGGGATCATCATGGTGGCCAGCACCAGGCCGAGCAGCAGACCGCGGCCGCGGAAGCGGTACTTGGCCAGGCCGTAGCCGCACATCGCGGACAGCAGCGAGCTGAGCAGGGTGTGGACGACGGCGATGCCGAGGCTGTTGAGCAGCACCCGGCCGAAGCCGATGCTCTGCTGGAGGTGCACCAGGTTGTTCAGCAGTTCGCCGCCGGGCAGGAACGGCGGTGGGGAGTGGAAGAGTTCGGAGCTGCTGTGGGTGGCGGCGATCAGCATCCAGGCGAAGGGCAGCAGGCTGGCGACGGCGCCGAGGCCGAGCAGGGCGAGGACGGCGGCGCGGCCCAGGAGTCCGGCCCTCGTCGGTGTTCCGGCCTTCGACGGCGAGCCGGCTCTCATCGACGGCGTTCCGGCCTCCATCGGCGATCTGGCCTTCATCGGCGGCGTTCCCTTCCGTAGAGCCGGAACTGGAGCAGCGAGACCGCCGCGATGATCAGCACGACCACCCAGGCGATGGCCGCCGCGTAGCCGAAGTCGAGCTGCTGGAAGCCGACCTTGTAGAGGTAGACCACCGGGGTGAGGGTCGCGTCGCCGGGGCCGCCGCGGGTCAGCACGTAGTTCTCGTCGAAGAGTTGGAGGGTGCCGATGGTGGAGGTGATGACGCAGAACAGCACCACCGGCCGCAGCTGCGGCAGCACCACCCCGGTGTAGGTGCGCACGGTGCCGGCCCCGTCGAGGGCGGCGGCCTCGTACTGGTCGCGACCGATCGCCTGGAGTCCGGCCAGCAGGATGACGGCGTTGTAGCCGGTCCACCGCCAGGTGACCGAGCCGATCAGCGAGATCCGCGCCCAGGTGGGCGAGTTGAGCCAGTCGACCGGTCCGGCACCGAGCGCCTGGAGGGCCTGGTTGGCGAGGCCGCCGTCGGTGCGCAGCAGCACCTGGAAGACCACGGCGTAGGCGACCAGGGTGGTGATCGCGGGCAGGAAGAAGACCGCCCGCCAGCCGGAGCGGAAGCGCAGCCAGGACTGGTTGAGCAGGACGGCGAGCACCAGGGCGAGGCCGATCATCACCGGCACCTGGACGGCGAGGATGAGGCCGGTGTTGACCAGGGAGTGCAGGAAGGCAGGGTCGTCCAGCAGCCGGCGGTACTGGTCGAGCCCGACGAAGACGTCCACGCCGTCGCGGCGGGCGGTGAGGCTCTGGTAGAGGCTGGCGCCCAGCGGGTAGGCGAAGAAGAGGGCGAACAGGACGGTGGTGGGGCCGGCGAACAGCCAGGCGGCGGTGCGCGGGGAGCGTCGTCGGCGGGCCGGGGCGGTGCGGGCGGCGGGCTTGCGCAGGACGGCCGGGAGGCTGCTGGTCATCGCGCCCGCCTACGGGGTTACCGTGGCGCGGCCGGTCGCGGTGGCGATCTGGCGGGCGGCGGAGCGCAGCACGGTGCCCGGGTCGGCGCCGTTGTGCAGCACCTGGTTGACGGCGGTGGTGACGATGTCGCCGGCCTTGGAGTCGTCGGCGGTGCGCTCGACGGTGGGGATGGTGCGGGCCAGGTCGGCGAACAGCTTCATGGCGGGCTGGCCGCCGTAGTAGGGGGAGGGCTGCTGGAAGTACGGGTCGTCCAGGGCGGGGAGGAAGGCCGGGAAGAGGCCCTCGTGCTGCATCATCGAGGCCTGGTTGGCCTTGTCGGCGAGCAGGAAGGAGAGGAACGCCCAGGCCGTCTCGGGGTTCCCGCTCTGCGCGGGGATGCACAGGGTGGAGCCGCCGCTGTTGGAGGTGCGGGGGCCGCCGGCGGTGAAGGCGGGCAGCGGGACGACGCCGAACTTGCCGGACAGGTCGGCCATGTCGGCGGTGAGGGTGCCGTCCCACCAGGCGGCGGTGGGGGTGGTGGCGGCCTTGCCGTCGTGGGTGCCGGAGACCAGGCCGTCCCAGCCGTTCTCGAAGTCGACCAGGTCGCGGTCGACCAGCTGCTTCAGCAGGGTGAGCGCCCGTTCGGCGGCGGGGGTGGCGACGGCGACCTTGCCGTCGACGAACCAGGACTGGCCCTGCTGCTGGAGGAGTTGGGCGAACAGGCTGTCCTGTTTGGAGTCCAGGATGAGCAGCTTCCTGCCCGTGGCGTTCTTGAGGGTCGTCCCGGCGGTGAGGTAGTCGTCCCAGGTGGTGAGGGTGGCGGGGTCGATCCCGGCCTGGTGGAAGTGGTCGCGGCGGTAGAAGAGGGCGCACGGTCCGCTGTCCCAGGGCAGCGCGAGGACCCGGCCCTTGGCGTCCGTCACGGTGCGCCATGCGGCCTCGGCGTACTGGGACTTGAGGCCTTCGGCCCGGCTGCTGAGGTCGACCAGGGCGTTCGGGAAGTTGCCGATGTAGCTGGGGATCCGGCTGCCCTCGACGGTGAGGACGTCGGGCAGTCCGCTGCCGGCGCCGAGCCCGACCGTGATCTTGTCGTAGGCGTTGTCGTAGCCGATGTCGACCACCTCGACGGTGCTGCCGGGGTGGGCCTGTTCGAAGGCCTTGCCGAGCCGTTGCATGGCCTTGGCGGCGACGTCCCAGGACCAGATGGTGACCTTCCCGCCGACGGTGGCACCAGGGCTGCCGGTGAGCTTCCGGGCATCCGGGCCGCCCGCCCCGCCGGTGGCGCAGCCGGTGGCTCCGGCCGCCAGCAGGGCGCCGCCCGCGAGTCCGGCGCCGAGGAACCGGCGGCGGCCCAGGGCGGGGCCGGACTCCCGCTGCTCACAGGCGAGTTGGAGGGGTTTTCTGTGCCGGGTTTCTGCGGACATCTTGCCTCCCGACTGGTGAATGCCGAATGCTGTATACAGAACTCAGCATGCACAGTGCCGTCAAGGCCTGTGACTGAAATCGCGGAAGGTGCCAGGATGACCGCACGCGTTCCCCGGACCCACCCGTACGTCCCCAACTCCGCCCCCGAGGTGCGCGCCGCGATGCTCGCGGAGATCGGCGCCCGGGACGTCGAGGAGTTCTACGCCGACATCCCCGCCGAACTCCGGCTCGGCCGCCCGCTGCGGCTGCCGGCACCGTTCGACTCCGAGGCCCGGCTGGTCGCCCACCTGGAGGAGCTGCTCGCCCGCAACACCCCCGTGCCGCCCGGCCGTTCCTTCCTCGGGGCCGGCTGCTACCGGCACCACGTGCCCGCCGTGGTCGACGAGATCGTCAACCGCAGCGAGTTCCTCACCGCCTACGCCGGGGAGCCCTACGAGGACCACGGGCGCTTCCAGGCGCTCTGGGAGTACCAGTCCCTGATGGCCGAACTGCTGGCCGTCGAGGTGGTCAACGTGCCGACGTACGACGGCTTCCAGGCCGCCGCCACGGCCCTGCGGATGGCCGGCCGGGCCACCGGGCGGCGACGGCTGCTGCTGGTCGGCGACATCGACCCGGACCTGCTGTCCCGGATCCACGACTACGTCCGGGGCGTGCACCCGGTCGAGCCGGTGCCCGCCGAACCGAAGGCCGTCCGGGCCGCGCTCGCGACCGGCGACTGCGCCGCCGTGTTCGCGCAGCTGACCGACTTCTCCGGCCGGGTCGACCCCCGGCTCCCCGAGTACGTCGAACTCGCTCACACGGCAGGCGCGTTGGCCGTGGTGCAGGCCAACCCGATCAGCCTCGGCGTACTCGCCCCGCCCGCCGACCTCGGCGCCGACCTCACCTGCGGCGACCTCCAGCCGCTCGGCATCCACCCGAGCTTCGGCGGCGGCAACGCGGGCTTCATCGGCTCGGCCGACGACCAGCGCCTGGTGGCCGAGTACCCGAGCCGGCTGTTCGGCCTCGCCCCGACCGAGGTGCCCGGCGAGTACGGCTTCGGCGACGTCGCGTACGAGCGCACCTCCTTCGCGCTGCGCGAGGAGGGCAAGGAGTGGGTCGGCACCGCCGCCGCCCTGCACGGCATCGCCGCCGGGGCCTACCTCGCCCTGATGGGCCCGCACGGCATGCGCGAGCTCGGGGAGACCGTCCTCGCCAACACCGCCTACGCCCGGCAGCGCCTCGCCGGGGTGCCCGGGGTGGAGCTCGCCGAGCCGGAGGCGGTGCACTTCGCCGACTTCACCGTGCGCTACACCGGCGGGCCCGGCGCCGCCGCCGTCGCCGACGCGCTGCTCGCCCGCGGCCTGCACGGCGGCACCCCGGCCGGCCCGCGCGAGGGCCGGTACTGCGTCACCGAGCTGCACACCCAGGCCGACATCGACCACCTCGCCGACGCGCTCGCGGAGATCACGAAGTGACGGGAGATCGTGAAGTGACCGACCATCGGACTGCCACGGCCGCCGAAGCGCGGATCGCCGCCAAACCCCCGCTGCGCCGCTTCCACCAGGCCCGCTGGGACGAGAAGCTGATCTTCGAGCTCGGCACCCCCGGCGAACGCGGCGTGCTCCCCCCGCTGCCCGAACCCGGCGTCACCGCCGCCGTCGGCGACCCGGCCGCCCGGCTGCCCGCCGCGCTGCGCCGCACCACCCCGGCCGCCCTGCCCGAACTCGGCCAGCAGCAGGTGCTCCGGCACTACCTGCGGCTCTCCCAGGAGAACCTGGGCGCCGACCTCAACGTGGACGTCGGCCAGGGCACCTGCACCATGAAGTACAGCCCCAAGGTCAACGACGGCTTCGTCCGCGACCCCCGGATCGCCGCCCTGCACCCCGCCCAGGACGCCTCCACCGTCCAGGGCGTCCTCGAACTCGCCCACCGCCTGGAGCAGTTGCTCAAGGAGATCTCCGGCATGGACCGGGTCAGCCTGCAACCGGGCGCCGGCAGCGCCGCGATCTGGACCAACGTCTCGGTGATCCGCGCCCACCACGCCGCCCGCGGCGAGGCGCAGCAGCGCGACGAGATCATCACCACCGCCTTCTCCCACCCCTCCAACGCCGCCTGCGCCAAGACCGCCGGCTACCGGGTGATCACCCTGCACCCGGACGCCGACGGCTACCCCGACATCGAGGCGCTGCGCGCCGCCGTCGGCCCGCGCACCGCCGCGCTGCTGATCACCAACCCCGAGGACACCGGCATCTACAACCCGCGGATCGCCGAGTTCGTCCGGATCGTGCACGCGGCCGGCGGCCTGTGCGCCTACGACCAGGCCAATGCCAACGGCATCCTGGGCATCACCCGCGCCCGCGAGGCCGGGTTCGACCTGTGCCACTTCAACCTGCACAAGACCTTCTCCACCCCGCACGCCTGCGGCGGACCGGCGGCCGGCGCCTGCGCGGTCACCGCCGAACTGGCGCCCTACCTGCCCTCCCCCACCGTGGAGTTCGACGGCGAGCGCTACCGGCTGGAGACCGACCGGCCGGAGTCGATCGGCAAGATCCGCCCCTACCTCGGCGTCGTCCCCAACCTGGTGCGCGCCTACGCCTGGATCATGTCGCTCGGCGCCGAGGGCCTGCGCACGGTCGCCGAGACCGCCGTGCTCAACAACAACTACCTGCTGCACCGGGTGAAGCGGATCCGCGGCGTCTCCGTCCCGTACGCCGAGGGCCGGCCGCGGGTCGAGCAGGTCCGGTACAGCTGGCAGCGGCTCAACGAGGACACCGGCCTGCACAGCGAGGACCTCGGCCACCGCGCCGCCGACTTCGGCACCCACTACTGGACCAGCCACCACCCGTACGTCGTCCCCGAGCCGATGACCCTGGAGCCCACCGAGTCCTACTCCCGCGCCGACCTGGACGAGTACGCGGCGATCCTGGCCGAGGTCGCCCGGGAGGCCTACGAGGACCCGGAGACGGTCCGGACCGCGCCACACCACTCCACCGTGCACCGGATCCGGCACGAGCCGCTGGACGACCCGGCGGTCTGGTCGGTCAGCTGGCGCGCCTACCGCCGCAAGGTCCTCGGCGAACAGCCTCCGGGCGAGCAACCGCGGGGCGAACAGCCGTGACGGCACCCCCGGTCGGGCTGGTGGTCAACCCGGTCGCCGGACTCGGCGGCCGGGTCGGCCTCAAAGGCAGCGACGGCCCCGAGGTCCAGCGGCACGCGCTGGCGCTCGGGGCCCGCCCGGAGGCGCTGCGCCGAGCGGAGCTGACGGTCCGCCAACTCGCCGGCGTCCGCCTGCTCACCGTCGCGGGAGCGATGGGCGCGGACGCCGTCACCGGCCGGCCGGCCCGCGTGGTGCACCGGCCCGATCCCGCGCCCACCACCGCCGCGGACACCCGGGCGGCCGTCCGCGCCCTGGTCGCGGCCGGCGCCGGGCTGCTGCTGTTCTGCGGCGGCGACGGCACCGCCCGGGACGTCCTGGACGCGCTCGGGCCGGACGCCGACGGGGTGCCCGTGCTCGGCATCCCGGCCGGGGTGAAGATGCACTCCGCCGTCTTCGCCGTCCACCCGCACGCCGCCGCCGAGGTGGTCACCGCCTGGGCCCGCGGCGCCGTCCGCCTGGAAGCCGCCGAGGTGGTGGACCGGGATGAGGCGGCGCTGCGGGCGGGCCTGGTCCGCACCCGGCTGTACGGCCGGCTGACCGTCCCGGTGCTGCCCGCCCGCGTCCAGCAGCGCAAGACCGGCAGCGGCCTCCCCGCCCCGTCCACGATCGGCGGGATCGCCGCCGAGGTCGCCGAACGGGTCGGGCCCGGCGGCCTGCTGGTGCTCGGCCCCGGCACCACCACCCACGCCGTCGCCACCGCCCTCGGCGCCCCCGACACCAGCCTCACCGGCGTCGACCTGCTCCGCCTGCACGCCGACGCACCGCCTGCCGTCCTGCGTCGGGACGCCCGCGCCGACCAGCTGTGCGACCTGCCCGGCGCCCCCTGGATCGCCCTCTCCCCCATCGGCGGCCAGGGCTTCCTGCTCGGCCGCGGCAACCGGCAGCTCACCCCCGACCTGCTGCGCGCGGCCGGCCGGGACCGGCTGCTGGTCCTCGCCACCGAGGCCAAACTGGCGGCCCTGGCCGGCCGCCCGCTGCTGCTGGACACCGGTGAACCGGAGCTGGACCACGCCCTCGCCGGGCACGTCCGGGTGATCACCGGCCACCGCTCCGGCGCCGTCTACCGCCTGTCCGCCTGAACCCCGTCCGCCTGGCGCCCGTCCACCCGTCCACCTTTCCCCCCGCCCGCGAAGGAGTTCCCCATGATCGACCTGCACGGCAAGCGCGCCCTCGTCACCGGCGCCGCCTCCGGCATCGGCCTGGCCACCGCCGCCCTGCTCGCCGAACTCGGCGCGGCCGTCGTCCTCGCCGACCTCGACGCCGACCGCGGCGAGCGGGCGGCCAAGGAGACCGGCGGCACCTTCGTCCGCTGCGACGTCTCCCGGCGCGCGGACTGCGAGCGGGCCGTCCGCACCGCCGTCGACCACCACGGCGGCGTGGACGTGCTGTTCAACAACGCGGGCATCATCCGCCGGTCCACCGTCACCGAGATCACGGACGAGGACTGGGACCTGGTGATGGCCGTCAACGTCCGCTCGATCATGCTGCTCAGCGGACTCGTCGTCCCGCTGATGGCCGCGAACGGCGGCGGCAGCATCATCAACACCGGCTCCGGCTGGGGCATCAAGGGCGGCGGCCGGGCCGTCTCCTACTGCGCCTCCAAGGGCGCCGTGGTCAACATGACCCGGGCGATGGCCATCGACCACGGCCCGGACAACATCCGGGTCAACTGCGTCTGCCCCGGCGACACCAACACCGGCATGCTCGCCGAGGAGGCCCGCCAGCTCGGCGAGAGCGCCGCCGCGTTCTACGCCGACGCCGCCGACCGCCCGCTCGGCCGGATCGGCCAGCCCGGGGACATCGCCCGCACCATCGCCTTCCTGGCCAGCGACGCCGCCGCCTTCGTCAGCGGCGCCGTCATCGCCGTGGACGGCGCCGGAACCGCCTGACCGGCCACGCCCGGCCCGCCCGCGGGGGGCCGCGGGGAGCGCCCGGCGCGGGCCGCCCGCCGGCGCCGGCGCCCGGCCGCCCGGGGCCGGCCCGCGCCCCCCCCGGGGGCCCGGCGGGCGCGGCCCGCGCCCCCCCCCCCCCCCCCCCC
>NZ_JBHYGR010000079.1:13270-41464 GCF_042738155.1 Kitasatospora sp. NPDC059088
CCCACACCGCTGTGTCCGCACCCCCACCCCCCCCCCCCCACACCCCTCCCGCCCCGGGGGGGCCCCCCCCCCGGCCGGTACTCTACGGGACGAACGAGGAAGGGAAGCCCGATGGCGATCGAGCGGCGTCCGCTGCGCGAGCAGGTGAAGGACGAACTGCTGGAACAGCTCGGCCGCGGCCGGTTCACCCCCGGCGAGTCGATCAACGAGGTCCAGCTCGCCGAGGAACTGGGCGTCAGCCGGACCCCCCTGCGCGAGGCGCTGATCAGCCTGGAGCGCGAGGGCATCATCACCAGCGAGCGCGGCAAGGGCTTCCGCTTCGCACCCACCGGCAAGCAGGAGTTCCTCGACCTCACGGCCATCGTGATCGCCCTGGAGTCGCTCGCCCTGCGCACCTCCGACCCGGCCCACCTGTCCGCGATCGCCCCCAGGCTCCTCGCCGAGGCCCGCGCCTTCTCCGCCCCCCAGGCCCCGCACGGCACCATAGAGCGCCACGACGACGCCTGGCACGCCCTGTTGCTCTCCGGCTGCGCCAACACCCGGCTGCGCGACATGATCGACTCGCTGAAACTGACCCTGCACCGCTACGAGCGGGTCGTGGTCGGCGACGACGAGATCCTCCGCCGCGCCGCCGAGGAGCACGAGCGCATCGCCCAGTGCCTCCTCGACGGCGACCTCGACCAGGCCGTCGTCGCCCTGGAGGCCAACTGGACCAGCGGCATGGCCCGCATCCTCGAACGCCTCCCCCCGGTCGGCGCCCGCTGAGGCATCCCCCCACCCCCCGCCGCAGAGCTCCCGCTCGACCAGCCCGGCGCCACGCCCTACGCCCCTGGCCGGAGCCCGCCCGCGACCTCCGGCCGATTGCCACTCGTCCCACCCGGCGCAGCATGATGGCGCCCATGTGGGGCAAGTGGATCAACTGCCGGGTCCGGCCCGGCGCACGCGCGGACTTCGCCGCCGGACAGCGCCGCTGGTCGGCGATCGCGGACCAGCCCGGGCTGCTCGGGCAACTGGGCGGCTGGGACGGCACCGGCCGCCGGGCCCTGCTGTACGCCCTCTGGGCGGACCGGGCCGGGTACGACCGCTTCCTGCGCGAGCGCCACGACGCGATCGCCACCGAGGCCGCCCAGCAGGGCAGTTGGGAATCGATCCGGGTCGCCGCCGGCCCCGTCGTCCAGGCCTTCCCCGGCACGGCCCCCACCCTCCCGGACGCCCTCCGGCACGCCACCGTGCTGCGCGCCGCCGACTGCCGCCTCCACCCGGGCTGCGCCGAGCACTTCCTCGCCGTCCAACGCGACGTCTGGGCCCCCGGCATGGCCGCGGCCGGCGGCCTCCTCGCGGGCACCGTCACCCGCCTCGCCGCCGACCGCTACCTGGTCACCACCCTCTGGACCTCCCCCGAGGCCCACACCGCCTACACCACCCACGCCTTCCCCGCCCTGCGCGCCCGCGCGGACGTCCCCGTCGACGTCGCCACCCTGACCGGCCACGTCGTACCGCTGGAACCCAGCTGGCACGTCGGGTGGGCGGGATCGTCCGTCGGCTCCCTCACCGGAGTTCGACGGTGACGCCGTACTCGCGCAGGAGGTGCACGGTCAGCTCGAAGTAGGACAGACCGCCGCCATGGTGCAGGACGTGTCCGGCGAGGGCGTCTCGGGCGATGTCGGCGTGGTGCCAGACGAGGGTGAACGGGGGCACGACGGAGAACCCGCCGGCCAGGCAGTCCGTCATCGCGTCCAGGTCCCTGCCGTAGTTGGCGCCGGGGCCGAGCAGGGCTTCGCCGAGCGCCAGGAGCAAGCCGGCCCGGTCGGTGACGTGCTGTCCGTCCAGGTGGTACGTCCCGCCGGAGAGGCCCTCCGGCCCGTACGGGCCTCCGTGGGTGAGGTCCAGCCACGCGGACCGGCCCTCGGCGTCGAACCGCGCCCACTGGCCGGGCCGCGTGGGAACACCGTCGGACCAGACCTCCCGGACCGCGCGCGCGGCCAGGGTGGGGCGGTCGTCGCCGGGGTCGGTGACGGTGACGTCGATCAGGGCTCCGCCGAGAACGGACGGGCGTGCCTCGACAGTGGCCAGGTCGAGGCGGTGCCTGGTCATCGTCCGGCCGTGGCGGTCCAGGCACCGGAGCGTGATCGGGCCGCTCTGCTGCGGAAGGGGACGGCACAGCAGGGCCAGGAGCGGTGCGGCGGGTTCACAGCCGATCAGGTGCACGGGCCGGGTGGGTCGCCGCGGGCGCGGGGTGAGCAGACCGTCGATGGAACGGCAACCGCCCGACGGGCTGTCCCCCCGGATCGAGGGGAACCACAGGTCGAACCGCGGACTCGAAGGCAGCCTCCTGCCGCCCCAGAAATCGTCCTCCCTGACGCCGGTGCCCACGAGGATGTCCACGCACCCGGGATCGCCCGGCGTGGGCCACTGGGCCAGGACGGCCGTGTCCTCCAGGTCCCAGAAGCGGGCCGGCCCGTCGTTCGAGGGGTCCTCAGGCTCGATCGAGAGCATTCCCTCCCCCAGCAGCCGCACCGGTTCGGCAACGGCCGCCACGGCCTGGACCAGCAGGCTCCCGCGCGGGCAGCCGCGCAGCGTCAGGACCTCTCGCGGCAGCGGCAGCGGGTCCGTGAACAGGCCCTCGACCTCCGCGCACCGCCCCCACAGCACGCCCTCCCCTTCACCGTCGATGTCCTCGCGCACCAGGAGGTACCGGACCGGGAAGTCCCGCTCCCACCCCGCGTGTTCCTCGGACCGCACGCTTCTCCCCCGCTACCCGGCCGTCCCGGCGCGCCAACCCTACGGCTCGCCGACGCCGACGCCCGCCGAATATCGCGCGCCCGGAACAACCCTCCTCGCCGGTCCTGCCGTAACCGGACCGACGACCCCTTGGCTCAGCTCACCACCGGCACACCCTCCGGCCGGCCCGCGAGCAGCGCGGCGACGTGGTCGGCGCAGCGCAGTGCCGCCTCCGCCATGGCGCTCCTGGTCATCCCGGCGACGTGCGGGGTGAGCAGGGCGTTGGGCAGCCCGGAGAGCGGTGAGGCGAAGGCGGCGTGCTCGTGGGCGAAGGTGTCCACGGCGGCCGCCGCCAGTGGGTGGGCCGGGTCGCGGAGGGCGTCGGCGAGGGCCTGCTCGTCGACGATGCCGCCGCGGGCGGTGTTGAGCAGGATCGAACCGGGCCGCATGCGGGCCAGTTCGGCGCGGCCGATCAGCCCCCGGGTGTCCGGGGTGAGCGGCACGTGCAGGGAGACCACGTCGCTGGTGGCGAGCAGGGCGTCCAGGCCCGCTACCGACCGCACGGTGGCGAGGGCCGGGTGCCGGGTGAGGGCCTGGACGTTCAGGCCCAGCGCCGTGGGGCCCGCTCGGCCAGGACCCGTCCGATCCGGCCCAGCCCGACGATGCCCAGGGTCAGCTCCGACAGCCCGACCGCGGGCGCGCCGGGCGAGGTCCAACGGCCCTGCTGTGCGGCCTCGTTGTACGGCACCAGGTTCCTGGTCAGGGCGAGCAGCTGGGCCAGCGCGAACTCGGCGACGGCGTTCGCGTTCGAGCCGGGCGTATGGGTGACCGTGACCCCGAACCGGGCGGCGGCGGCCAGGTCGACGTGGTCCGTGCCCGCCCCCGCCCGTCCGATCACCCGCAGCCGGTGCGCCACCCCGGTCTGCGTCGCCGCCGCGAGGAGCGCGGAGCCCAGCGGCACGCCCGCCCGGGACTTGAGCGCGTGGAAACCCAGCCCACCGCGCGTCAGCTCGGCGCGCAGCGCCGCCTCGTCGAACAGGTCGACGTCGGTGAACTCCACCCGCCCCGCCCACCGGGCCGTGACCCCCGCAGGATCCGCCACCCGCCGCAGGTTCAACGTGACGGCCAGGTCGTGCCCGACCAGGCGCTCCAGCTCCCGGTCGAGCAACTCCCCCGGCGCAGCGTCCAGCACCAGCAGCCGCTTCGGCCCCACGGCCACCACCCCCTCACGCCCCTGTCTGCCAGCAGTGTGCGGCCGCCCCCGATCGTGCCAGGTGCCACTGACACCCCCGCGCCTCCCCGAGTTCCACAGCTCCCCCGCCACCGACCTCCACAAGCGGCCCGCCCCGGTAAAGGGCTCTCCCCCGGCACCGCCCGCCCGCTGTCTGACCTGGCAGGATCTGCCGCCATGACGCACCACGAGACGCCCGCGCCGGCCGCCGGCCACCCGCACCGGCGAGGTGGCCGGGCCGGCGGTCGCCGGACTCCGCGCGGGAAGAACGACGTGCCGTGGCCCCGGCGGCCGGTGCTGACGGCGCTGTGGATCCCGGCCGCCGCCGTGCTGCTCCCCGTCGGCGGGGCGCTCGGCGCGTTCGGGCCGTGGTTCATCCTGCCCTCGCTGGCCCTGGCCCTGACCGGTGGGGCGGGCCTGGTCTACGCCGTGCTGTCCCTGGGGCAGTCCGCGGTGGTGCGGGGCCCGGCGCTGGCGCTGCTGCTCGCCCCGCTGATCGCCGTCCCGCTGATGAGCCTGAACACCACCCAGGCCACCGTGCTCTCCCTGCGGGGCACCGCGCACCCGGGCACCGTCACGGGCGTCACGGTGCACCACGGCAAGGGCACCAGCTACTCCTGCACCGTGCGCTACGACGACGCCCCGGCGCGCAGCCGGTCCGTGTCCTGCGGGTCGTTCGACGCGGCGGGCGAGCGGGTGAGCGTCACCGAGGATCCGGACGGCCTGGTGGACCCGGAGTTCACCGCGGCCGCCGAGAACCCCCGGTTCGACTTCGCCATGGTGGGCGTCGCCGATCTGTCCCTACTGCTCATCGCCGGTGTCGCGGCCGGCCTGGGTGCGCTGGTCCACCTGCTGCGGGGGAGCCGAAATCCCGTTGCGCCGGCGGCGGGGTGACGACCATGATCCGTGAATGGAGCTGACGGAGCAGACGGAGCAGACGGAGCTGACGGAGACGGCCGAGCCGGAGATCGACCTGGGCGAGGTGCTGCTGCGCCGTTTCCGCGGCGAGGCGGACTTCCCCGAGCTCTTCCGGGTCATCGAGGAGTCGCTGGAGCACCTGCGGCCCTGGATGCCGTGGGTCGCGGAGCACAGCGAGGCCAAGACCGCCGAGTTCCTGGCCGAGCGGCCGGGGAAGTGGGAGAGCGGCCAGGACTTCACCTACGCGATCCTGCTGGACGGCGCGATCGTCGGCGCCTGCGGGCTCTTCCGGCGCGCGGACACCGCCGACCACGGCCGGGAGATCGGCTACTGGCTGCACCCGTCCGCCACCGGCCGCGGCATCGCCACCCGTACCGCCCGGGCGCTGGCCGACCAGGCCTTCCGGCTCCCCGGCGTGGACTTCGTCGAGATCGTGCACGACCCGGCCAACCTCGCCAGCGGCGCCGTCCCGGCCCGCCTCGGCTTCACCGAGCACGCCCGCCGCCCGGCGAAGGCGATCGCCCCCGCCGAGACCGGCGAGGAGCAGATCTGGCGGCTCCACCGCAGCTGACCGACCGGCCCTGCGGCCGGCGAGGGCCCGGCGGCCCGCAGCGGTGGGGGAATGCGTGCGGACCGCCGGGCGGCGCCGGTCGGACGGGACGATCCGGCCCGGCGCCGTGGGAACGAACGCGACCGGAGACTCACGCCTCCGTGCGGAGCGCCCCATTTCGAACCCCGCAGACCGGCCGCATACCCTCTGCTGCGACCTTGCGCGTTCGTTCCCACGCCCAGGAGAGTCGGCGTCGGCGCGACGGATAACACTTTTCTCCCCGGCCCCTCCGGCGCCCTTGATCGTCTACCCTCGGCTCCGAACCTCGACCCCCGACCGCCGACCGCCGGACCCCCGACCGCCGGACCCCGCACCCACGCCCCCGTACCCCCGCCCCTCGGCGGCGACGACGAGAAAGCCGAGCCCCACCGTGCCGAACGCCCCCGTGATCCGCAGCGACACCCCCGGCTCCTTCGCCTGGGGCGTCTTCCACGAGCGCCACCCCGAGCTGGTCCGCCGGGTCCTCGGCGCCCTGCCGTACGGCCCGGACCAGCGGGCGGCCGTGGAACGGCTGCTCACCGAGAGCACCAGCGGCGTCCTGGAGCCGCCGGCCGCGGACGGCCCGGACGCCGCCCGCTGGCTGGCGTGGGGCGAGGGGCTGTGGGGCAGGCCGTGGGGCGAGGCGCCGTTCCTGTGGGCGGAGAGCTGGTTCTACCACCGGCTGCTCGACGCCACCGGGTACTTCGGGCCCGGCGCCTGGCAGGGCGTCGACCCGTTCGCCCCGTTCAAGGACGCCGAACTGGCCGGACCGGCCGTCGACGGGGAACTGGCCGCGCTCGACGGGCTCGACGCCCTGCCGGAGCCGCGCCGGACGGACGCGCTGCTGCGGTCCGCGCTGTGGGGCAACCGCGCCGACCTCAGTTTCCAGCTCACCGCCGAGCCGGGCAGCGGCCCGGCCGACGCCGACCTGCTCGCCGACGACAGCGCGCTGCTGCGGGCCGAGTTGCAGCGGGCCGGCGGCCGGCGGGTCTGCGTCATCGCGGACAACGCGGGCCGGGAACTGCTGCCGGACCTCGTCCTGATCGACCACCTGCTGAGCACCGGCCCGGTCGCCGAGGTCGTCCTCCACGTGAAGCCGCAGCCGTACTTCGTCTCGGACGCGACCACGGCCGACGCCCTCGCCGCGGTCGAGCGCCTGCGCACCGCGCCGTCACCGGCGGCCGGGGCCGTCGGCCGCCGCCTGTGGCGGGCGTTGGAGAGCGGCGCGCTCACGATCCGCACCCACCCGTTCTTCTGCGCCCCGCTCCCGTACCACGACCTGCCGGACGACCTGCGGTCCGAACTCGCGGGCGCCGCGCTGACGATCCTCAAGGGCGACCTCAACTACCGCCGCCTGGTGGGCGACCGCGACTGGCCGCCGACCACCCCGTTCCGCACGGCGGCCGAGCACTTCCCCTCGCCCGTCGCCGCCCTGCGCACCTTGAAGTCGGACGTGGTCGTCGGCCTCGCCCCCACCACCGTCGCCCAGCTCGACGCCACCGGCGCCCCGTGGCGCACCACCGGCCGCCACGCCGTCATCCAGGTCCGCACGCACCGGTAGCCGGGGCTCCCACGCCGGCGCGGCACCGGTTCCGGGCCCGGGTCTTCGCCCCGGTACGGTGTGACCGACCGTCACCCGAGCCCGTCAGCACGTCAGCCCGTCCGTACGCCAACACATCAGTACGTCAGTACGTCCGTACGTCAGCACCGAAGGAGCCGACCCCCATGGCCGAGCAGCACACCACCGCCGGCCGGGGCCGCGCCCATGACCTGGTGTCGGCCGCGCTGGAGCGCGCCGCCGCCGTCGGGCACCTCAACGCCTTCATCACGCTCGACGCCGAGGGGGCGCTCGCGCAGGCCGCCCGCAGCGACGAACGCCGTGCCGCCCGGGTCGGCGGCCCGGCTCCGTGGTCCCTGGTCGTCAAGGACAACACCCACGTCGCCGGCCTGCCCAACACCGCGGGCACCCCGGCGCTCACCGGCTTCGTGCCCGCCGCCGACGCGCCCGTGGTGGCGGCGCTGCGGTCGGCCGGGGCGATCGTGCTGGGCAAGACGAACATGCACGAGCTCTCCCTGGGCGCCACCTCGTGCAACCACACCTTCGGCGCGGTCGGCAACGCCACCGACCCGGCCCTGTTCGCGGGCGGCAGCAGCGGCGGTACGGCCGTCGCGGTGGCGGCGGGCGTGGCGGAGGCCGGGCTCGGCACCGACACCGGCGGGTCGGTCACCATCCCGGCCGCGCTCAACGGCGTCTACGGCCTGCGGCCCAGCGCCGGGCGCTACTCCTCGGCGGGGGTCACCCCGCTGTCCACCACCCGGGACACCCCCGGCCTGATGGCCCGTACCCTGGAGCGCCTCACCACGCTCGACGCCCTGGTCACCGGAGCCCCCGCCAGTCCGCCCGCCCCGCCCGCCCTCGCCGACCCGGTGCGCCCGCTGCGGCTCGGCCTGCCGAGGCAGGTGTTCACCGAGGACCTGGAGGACCCGGTCCGTACGGCCTGGGAGCAGGCCGTCGACCGCCTCACCGCCGCGCGGACCGAGTGGGTGCCGGTGGACACGGCGCACCTGGTCGAGTACGACGACCGGATCGGATTCCCGCTGGTCTTCGGCGAGTTCGCCACCGCCCTGGGCCGCTATCTGGCGGAGCACGGCGCGGGGCTCGGCCCGGCCGAACTGATCGCCGCGGTCGGCGACCCGGACATGGCGGCGCTGCTCGGGGCCGCCGCCCTGCCCGGCTCTCCCGGGTACCCGGGAGAGGCCGGTCTGCGCGGTGCGCTCGCCACCCGCCGCACCCTCCAGGAGGCCTACGCCGAGCTGTTCACCGCGCACGGCCTGGACGCGCTGCTGAGCCCGACCGTCCCGGTGTGCGCCCGGCCGCTGCGCCGGTACGAGGACAGCCTCCCGCTCAACGGCCGGGACGTGCCCACCTTCCAGACCCTGATCCGCAACACCTCCCCGGCGGCCACCTCGGGCCTGCCCTCGGTGACGATCCCGCTCCCGGTCAGCGGCTCCGCCCCGGTCGGCGTCCAGCTCATCGGGCCCCGGCTGGCCGACCGTGAGCTGCTCGCCACGGCCGCCCGGGTCGACGCCGTCCTCCGGTGCCGGTGAGCACGGCGCGCTGAGCCGAACCGCGTCGCGCGGCGGGGTTCGCACGCCGGGTCCGTACCTCCGACGCCGTCTCAGGACGTCTGTACCGGAACCGTCCGCGGTCCGCATACTTCCGGTCAGCGCCCGTCAGGAGCAGCTCGTCCCGTGCCGCTCCCGGAGGCGCCACCCCCAGGGCCCGCCCCCAGGAGGAAGACCATGCGCAGGACCGCCGCCCGCATCCCCGGGACCACCGCACTGCTCGCCCTGCTGACCGCCACCGCCCTCACCGCCCCCTCCCCCGGCGCCGCCGCCGCGACCGCGACAGCGCTCACCCGCACCGCCGCCGGGGCCGAGCGGCTCGCCGTGGTCAGCGAGGCCGTCCTGAACGCCGAGGTGGACGGGACGGCCTGGTACGTCGACCGGGCCGGCGGCCGGGTCGTGGTGACCGCCGACAGCACCGTCTCCCCGGCCGCGCTCGCCGAACTCGTGCGCGCCGTCGGCCCCGACGCGCCCGCCCTGACCGTCCAGCGCGTCCCCGGACGGTTCACCCCGCTGCTGGCCGCCGGCGACGCCGTCTACGGCGGCCGCTACCGCTGCTCGCTCGGCTTCAACGTGGCCGACGGCGGCGCCCACTACTTCCTCACCGCCGGGCACTGCGGGAACGTCGCCGCCGCCTGGTACGCGGACGGCGCCCACCGCACCGCGATCGGCCCGACCCTCGCCTCCACCTTCCCCGGCCACGACTACGCGCTGGTCCGCTACGACAACGAAGCGCTCGACCACCCCGGCGGGTTCACCTCCGCCCCCGACGCGTACGTGGGCGAGGCGGTCACCCGCACCGGGTCGACCTCCGGCACCCACACCGGCACGGTCACCGGCCTCGACGCCACCGTCCGCTACACCGGCGGCGGGACGGTCCGCGGCCTGATCCAGACCGACGTCTGCGCCGAGCCGGGTGACTCCGGCGGCCCGCTGTACGAGGGCGACAAGGCGCTCGGTCTGACCTCCGGCGGCAGCGGGGACTGCACCACCGGCGGGACGACCTTCTTCCAGCCGGTGAACGCGGCCCTCACCGCGTACGACGTCAGCGTCTACTGACGCCGGTGCACTGAGCCTCCCACTGACGCGTTCCACCGACGCACCGGCCGTCCCGCGCCGAACTTGCCCTCAGCCCGCGTACACGTCCTCGACGAAGCGGCCCGCCTCGACCAGGCCCTGCAGCCAGTCCTGCGCCTGCCGCTCGTCCGCCCCCGGCGTGCGCTCCCGGTAGAGCGCCCGGAAGGCCTCCCGCACGCCGGGCGCCATCCGGGCGCCGTCGCCGCACACGTACACCTCGGCCCCGGCGGCGAGCAGCTCCCAGACCTCCGACGCCTCGGCCGCGATGCGGTCCTGGACGAAGCGCCGCCCGTCCTGCGGCCGCTCGCTGAACGCGGGCCGCATCGAGACGGCGCCGGCCCGCTCGGCCTCCTCCAGCTCGGCCCGGTGCAGGTAGTCCGCGTCCGGGGCGTCGCAGCCGAAGTACAGCAGCGCCGGGGCCAGTTCGGCCCCCGTCCCGAGCAGCGCGCGGCGGTCGGCGACGGCGCCGCGGAAGGGCGCCAGGCCGGTGCCGGCCGCGATCATGATCACGGGGGTGCGGTGGCCGATCCGGAACGCCTCCCGGCAGGGCCGGACCCGGGCCAGCACGGTGTCGCCGACGGCCAGCCGGGCGAGGTGGCCGGAGCCGGTGCCCCGGAAGGTGCCCCGGCCCGAGCGGGCGGGCGCGTCGAGCACCGAGACCATCAGGTCGACCTCGTCCCCGTCGACCGACGGCGAGGAGGAGATCGAGTAGTGCCGCGGCCGGATCGCCGGCAGCAGGTCCAGCAGCACCGGCCAGCTCAGCGCCTCCCGCAGGGCCGGGTGGTCCTCGACCAGGTCGAGCAGCGTGCGCGGGTCGTCCGCGGGCAGCGCCCGCAGCGCGGCCTGCTCGGGCGGGCAGGGGTTGAGCCCGGCCAGCACCGCGCGCTGTTCGGCGGTGGGGCGGTCCTGGAGCTCGACGTGGTGGGTGAGCAGTTCCCGTACGGTCAGCGGGCGGTCGACGGCGGGGCCGGTGCGCCGGTGGGCGACGATCCCGAGCACGGTGTCGAGCTCGGCGCCGAACAGCGCGGCGGCGCGTTCGACCAGGGCGGGGTCGTTGGCCGGGAGCACGGTCAGGTGGTCGGCGGTCCGGTAGTCGGTGCCGTCCGGCAGGGCGAGCCGGACCAGTCGCTTGACCCGGTGGTAGCCGGGGTCGGTCAGGCTGTCGACGGCGGTGACGGTCAGCTCGCTCATGCCGTGCCGGGTGGCGAGCGCGTGCAGCGGGCCGCCGACCAGCTCGGTCACGGTGAACCCGGCCTCCTCCCGGGGCGGGGCCACCGCCCCGGCGTCGCCGTGGCGGGCCAGCAGCAGCTCGACGAGTGCCTCGGTGAACTCCCCGACCGTCCCGGCCAGGTCACCGGAGGCGTCGGCCTCGGCACGGGCGAGCAGCCGGGTGCCGCCGAGGGCGCCGAGGCGCTCGTCGATCAGGGTGGGGACGCGCTGGTAGGTGGCGGCGTAGGTCCGGTCGCCGATGCCGAGCACCGCGTACTCGACGCCCTCGGCCGCGCCGTCCGGGGCCTCGCCCAGTCGGCGGACGAACTCGGCGGCGTCGTCGGTGGGTTGGCCGTTGTAGGAGGCGGCGGTGATCACCACCGGCCGGTCGGTGGGCAGCCCGTCGGCGTAGGCGTCGAGCGGCGCGACCACGGTGTCGCAGCCGAGTTCGGCCGCCGTGTCGGCGAGTTGGCGGCTGAAATCGCGACTGGCACCGTAGTTGGAGCCGTGCAGGAACAGCAGGCCGGTGCCCTGGCGGACCCGCGCGGCGCGTTCCGCCGCGGGCGCGGAGCCGACCGGCCTGGCCGCCTGCGCCGCCCGGGCCGCTCCCGCGGTGGCGGCGACACCGACGAGCGGCGCGGGGGTGCGCGGGGCGAGGGCGAGGGTGAAGTCGTCGGGCTTGATGGTGAGCGTCTGCTTGAGGGTCAGCCGGTAGTCGGCGTGGTCGATCAGCCGGTAGCGGTGGACCAGCATGCCCAACAGCATGGTCGCCTCGTGCAGCGCGAACTGCCGCCCGATGCAGGCGCGTTCGCCGGTGCCGAAGGGCTTGAAGGCGTGCGGCGAACGGGCCGCTTCGCGCTCCGGGTCGAAGCGGGAGGGGTCGAACAGCTCCGGGTTGTCGCCCCAGGCCGGGTCGCGGTGCAGCATCGGGGTCAGCACGAAGATCGGCGTCCCCGGGCGGACCGGGATCCGCCCGCCGAGCAGGGTCTCCGCGCGCGCCTCCCGGCTGAACTGGGGCGCCGTGGGCCACAGTCGGAGCGCCTCGTTGAGAACCTGCCGGGTGTACCGCAGCCGGCCGACGTCCTCGTACGAGGGCTCCGGGTCGGCGAGGTCGCCCCAGAGCGCGTCCACCTCCTCCTGGACCAGCCGGAGTTCGGACGGGTGCTTGGCCAGGTAGTGCAGCGCGAAGGAGAGCGCTCCCGAGGTGGTCTCGTGCCCGGCGATCAGGAAGGTGATCACCTGGTTGCGGATGTTCTCCATGTCCAGCTTGGTGCCGTCGGCGGGGTGGACGGCCCCGAGCATCAGACCGAGCAGGTCCTGCGCCGGACCGGCCTCGGCACCGCTCCCGGCCCGGGCGGCGATCACCTCGTCCACCACGCCGGCCAGGTAGTCGGCGTCCCGCCGGAACGCGGCGTCGCGCTCGCGGTGGTCGAGATCCGGGTCCCGGGTGAGCTTGGTCATCGCCCACTCCAGGCAGCGCACCATCGCCTCCACGAACGGGTGGGGCTCGTCCCGCTCGAAGGAGCCGAAGTCGAAGCCGAACCCGGCCAGTCCGATGGTGTCCAGGGTCATCCGGGTCATGTCGCCGGGCACGTCCACGGTCAGCCCGGCGGCCGCGCGGCGGTCCCAGGCCCCGATCACCCGGCGGGCCACCTCCAGCATCACCGGGTGGTAGGTGCGCATCGAGCCCAGGGCGAAGGCGGGCATCAGGATGTCGTGCGCCCTGGCCCAGTTCGGCTCGTCGTTGTAGGCGGTGAACAGGCCGTCCCCGGTGAACTCCCGGACGTTCTCCAGCGCCGGGCCGACGGCCTTGGTGAAGCGCTCCTCGTCGGCCAGTTCCTCCACCAGCTCCAGGCTGCTGACGACCAGGATCTCCCGGCCGTGCAGGCGCTGGAGGAACGCGGGACCGTGGGTTCTGGCGAGTTCCATGGTGCGCAGCACGGGGACGCTGACCGGCGGCAGGTCGGAGACGTCCACCAACGGGACGCCCGGGGCGCCATCGTCGGCGCCGGTGTGCCCGTAGGCGTCGGCGCCGGCCCGGAAGGCGGGCATGGCCTCGGCGGTCGGTGTCGCCGGCACGGCCTCGGTCGTGGTGTCGGTCATCGGTAGGTCCCTCCCACGGCAGGAAAGTTCTCGGTATCTCCACTCTCCGCCCTCGTCAGGAGCGCCGGACCTCGATCACTACATGATTGTGTAGTACCGACGGCTGCACGAGACTTGCCCACGGCCTGTCAGATCTGGCGTGGGCGGCGGCCGCGGGGAGGAGAAACGATGATCCGACCGACCGACGGCTGCGGTCCGGCGCCGGGCACCCGCCTGGACGCCGCAGTGGTCTGGCGCAACCGGGCGCTGCGTCTGCTGGACCACAACCCGGTGCCCATCGCGGTCTGCGAGTGGGGCGGCCGGATCATGATCGTCAACCGCGCGATGGCCGCCGAGTTCGGCGGGCTGCCCGGGCAGTTGCGCAACCGCCGGATCCTGGAGTACTTCACCCTGCGGGACGACACCTCGCTGCAGACCCTCGCCGAGGCGATCCGGCTGCACCGCCGCTCGCAGTACTCCGTCGGGGTGTCCTGGACGCCCGCCGGCGGCACCGAGCGGCAGGGCGAGATGACGGTCGACCTGGTCAGCGACACCCCGGAGCAGACCCCGAACATGCTGCTCTCGCTCCGTGCCCTGGCCGAACCGGCCGCCCGCCCGGAGCTCCCGGCGCCGCCCCCGCACCCGGAGGCCAGCCCGATCGAGGCCCGCATCCTGGCGGCCGCCGCCCGGGGCGCCACCACCGCCCGGATCGCCAAGGAGATCGGCCTCACCGCGGACGGCGTCAACTACCACCTCACCCGCCTCGCCCGCCGCTGGCAGCTCCCCAACCGCACGGCCCTGGTCGCCCGCGCCTACGGCCTCGGCGTCCTCGACCCGGACTCCTGGCCCCCGGAACCGGCGCGGCCGCACTGACGGGGCCGGGGCCCGCGAACGGGCGTACCTGACTGGCCGTCACCCCCGGCGCGTGCTCTCGTGAGGCACATGTCCACTTCATCCCCGGCCCGCCTGGCCGCCCCGCTCCTCGCCGTCCCGCTCCTCGCCGCTGTGCTCGCCCTCGCGGGCGCGGCGCCCGCCACCGCCGCCGTGCTCCCCGCCGACGTCACCGCCGAGCAGTGCCAGGACGCCGGCGGCACCGTGCAGGGCGGGGGCTACTGCGTGGGCGCCGTCGGCGAGGACCAGTGGGGGGCGGACATCGACGGGCAGGGCATCGCCTGACCCCCAACGCCCGTCACCGCCGCCCGGCGCCGACGCCCGCCACACGCCCGCCGCCCCCATCCGCCGACGCCCGGCGCACGGCCCGGTGTCACCGCCGGGTCACCGCGGTGTCGGCGGATCGTCGCAGCCCGGTAGCGGACCGGTAAAGCCTCCACCCCCCGCCCCTCCCCCGCGCTGACCAGGCGCTACGCTCTGGGCCGCGCCGCGCCACGGGGGCCGGCGGCACCACCACGGGGGGACCCACAGTGCGCTACCTGGTCCGCGACCGCATGTTCGCCTTCCACGAAGAGGCCTGGATAGAGACCGAGCACCGGGAGAAGCTCTACCGGGTGAACCGGAAGTTCTTCCGGCTGCGCCGCACCTTCGCCCTGGAGGACACCCGCGGCGAGCACGTCGCGAGCATCGTCCGCAAGGCCTTCACCATCCACCACACCCTGCTGATCAAGCAGAACGGCGAGCTGACCGCCAAGATCAGCAAGAAGATGTTCACGCTCTTCGGCGACCGCTTCAAGGTCCGCCTCGGCGACGGCCGCCGGCTGCGGATCAACGGCAACCTGTGGGACCGCGAGTTCGACATCCAGCACGAGGGCACCACCCTGGCGCACGTCTCCCGGCGCTGGTTCACCATCCGCGACGCCTACGCCGTCGACGTCCTGGAGCAGCAGGACGCCCTGCTGCTGGTCGTCCTCGCGGTCTGCGTCGACCACGTGCTCCAGGACGCCAAGGGCGACCGGCTGACCAACCTCTGACGACCGGCCGCCCGCCCCGGCCTGCCGGTCGTCAGGAGGCGCCCAGGACCACCGGGTCCTCGGCGAGTTCGGCGAGCAGGGCGTCCAGCTTGGCCCGGTCCACCGAGGGCATCACGAAGACGTGCACGTAGCTGCGCCGGGTGGTCTCGTCGCCCGGGACCATCACCACGTCCTGGGAGGACAGCGACCACTTGGCCACCAGCTCCGGGCTCGGCTTGCGGAACCGCACGGTGACCGCGCCCGGGGTGCGGGCCGGCCAGAGCTCGACGCCGAGCTCCCGCTCCATCGCGGTCAGGCGCCGCTCCAGGTAGGCGGCGAGCTCCTGGGCCTCGCGGATCCGGCCGACCTGGTCGCGGTAGGAGTACCGGGACAGGTGGTCCCAGAGGATCAGCGGGGAGAACCCGTTGCGGGAGCCGGCGAAGGTGGTGTCCGGCGCGCCGATGTAGTCGGGCTGGGACGGCGGCGAGATCTGGTACTTCACCTTGGTCATGTAGATGCCGCACGGCCAGGGCGCGCCGGCCCACTTGTGGCCGCTCATCGCGATCGAGGAGACCATGTCGACCTCGCCGTGCCCGGCGGTGGGCAGCCGCAGCCCGAAGTCGAACTCGGGCAGCTCCGCCTCGGGCGTCCAGCCGTACGCCTCCGGATCCTGGGCGGCCAGCCGCAGGAACGGCGCGTAGCCTGCGCCGAGTGCGCCGTCCACGTGGATCCAGAAGCCGCGGCGCACGTCGACCAGTGGACGGCCGGTCCGCGGGCAGCTGCCGTAGACGACCTCGCGGCGCACCAGTCCGTGCCGCTCGAAGATCGGCAGCAGCCGCTCGCAGACCGCGCGGACGTCGTCGTGGGCGCCCTTGAAGGTGCTGCCGAGGTTGAGGTTGACGAAGACCGGGTGGCCCTTGGCGGCGAAGAACTCGACCAGGACGGCGAGCGCGTCGACGTCTATCTCCCCGGTGCCGTCCCAGGACAGGCCGGACGGGCCCGGGCGGGACGGCACCTCGGTGGGCCAGTCGCGGCGGCCGGTCACCGGGTCGACCAGCGGGCACTCGTCCGGGTACTTCTCCAGGCCGACGGCGTGGAAGGTCTCCACGCCCAGCACGGCGACGGCCTTGGCGAAGGAGTAGTGGGTGTCCTCGGAGTAGAACGCCACCGGGTGGTGGGCGTTCGGGTTCCGCCGGTCGGGGTCGGCCTTGACGTAGCGCACCGCGTCCAGGGGCTCGGTCGGCGGCTGGATCAGCGCCTTGCCGCTCAGGTAGTCCCGGGCGTTCCACAGGGCGTACATGTTGCCCTCGGTGGAACCCATGGACAGCATGTAGCCCCAGTAGGACTCCGGGTCTGCCGGGTCGTGCGGGCGCTCGGCGTGCCAGAGCTTGGCGTAGTAGTCGAGCACGGCCCGCTCGACGACCTTGGTGTTGGGCTTGTAGCCGCCGCTCTGGAACGGGTCCCCGAGGTTGTTGATGTTGTTCGGCAGGAACCGGGCGAGGTCCAGCGCGGTGCCCTGCATGTCCTGGGTGGCCTGGTAGCCGACCAGGTGCTTGCGCTTGCGGGTCAGGTACTCGTCCACCGCGTCGAGCGCGCGCAGCCGCCCGGCCTCGTCCAGACCGCCCTCGGGGAGGGCGAAGTCGCCGCCGTCCAGCTCCGGACCGGGGTCGACGGCGGTCGCGGCGGAGGGGAAGGCGGTCGGGCTCATGGGCGGGGCGCTCCGGAGGTGCGGGGACGACGGCGGGAGGTCGCCACCGTCACCCTGGGTGCCGGGGAGGACCGTCGGTAAGGATGGAACTTTCGGGCGCCCGGGGGAAGCCCTTCCGAGGAACATTCGGTTCCGGGTCGATCAGGTTTGCGAATCTGCGGAACGGGCTGGGATCCTGGCAGGCATGCCGAACAATCCGCAGGTCAGGCGCTCACCCCTCGACGACGTCGACCGGGCGATCGTCCGCGCCCTGGCCGACGACGCCCGCCTCCCGAACAACGCCCTCGCGGCCGCCGTCGGCATCGCCCCCTCCACCTGCCTGGCCCGGGTCCGCGCCCTCCGGGACCGCGGCATCATCCGCGGCTTCCGCGCCGAACTCGACCCGGCCGCGATCGGCCTGCCGCTCCAGGCGATGATCTCGGTGCGGCTGCGCGCCCACACCCGGGAGCAGAACGAGAGCTTCCGCAGCACCGCCCCCGACCTGCCCGGCGTCCTCGCCGTCTTCCACATGGCCGGCTCGGACGACTACCTGCTGCACGTCGGCGTCGCGGGCCCCGAGTCGCTGCGCGACTTCGTCGTCGACCACCTCACCACCCACCCCGCGGTGGCCCAGACCCGCACCAACCTGATCTTCGAACAGATACCGGGCCGCCGCTACCTCGCCCCCGGCCCCTGACGGCCGGCCCGCCCGCCACTCCGACGAACCGTCAGGTCCGGTCGACCGCAACCTATCCCGCCCCCGCTGCGTGGTACGACCCGACGTCCCGATGACCAGTCACCCAGGAAGGCGGAGCATGCCCATCTCGCTGAACCACACCATCGTCCCGGCCGTCGACAACGAGGCGGCGGCGCGCTTCTTCGCCTCCGTCATGGGCCTGGACTACCCCGGCCCCGACCGGCACTTCGCGCCGGTGCGGGTGAACGACTCGCTGACGCTGGACTTCCTGACGACGGCGGACCCGTCCGGCCACCACCTGGCCTTCGACGTGGACCCGGACACCTTCGACGGGATCCTCGACCGGCTGCGGGCCGCCGGGGTGCCCTACGGCGACGACCCCCGTGAGCCCGGCAACGGGCGGACCCACCACCCGCTGTGCGCCCGCGGGCTGTACTTCACCGATGACGCCGGGAACCTGTACGAGGTCATGTCGCCTGCCTAGTGGTGCGTTCCGGAGCGAGGGGGCGCCGGGTCCGGGGGCGGCTCAGGCGGCGGTGTCCGCCAACTCCCGGCTGCGGCCCGCCCACCGGACCACGTGGGGCATGGCGAGGCCGGCCGCGACGAACACGCCGCCCATCACGAGCCAGCCGGGCACCCCCCAGGTCACGCAGAGCAGGCCCAGCAGGCTCGGTGCGACGGTGTAGCACAGGCCCATGCCCATGCCGAACACTCCGGAGTACTGGCCCTGGGCGTGTGCGGGAGCCAGCCGGAACCGCAGTTCCAGCGACCCGGCCGCATGCCACAGCGAGCCCACCGTGTGAACGGCGACGCCCACCGTCATGACGGCCACGGCGGCCCAGCCGGGTACTCCGGAGGCCGTCGCGATGACCGCCATGCCGACCATGAACGCCAGCCCGGCGCGGCGGACGGCCCGGCCGGCGACCGTGCCGCCCCTGACCCCGCGACCGGTCCGGATCTGCAGCAACACCACCATCACGGTGTTGACGGCGATCGCCGGACCGACGAACCACCGCGGTGCGTCGGTGTGCAGGACCACCCACAGCGGCAGCGCGAACGACAGCACCTCGCTCTGGATCCACAGGATGCCGTCGAGCACGACGAACGCCAGGTACGGCTTGTCCTTGAGCGCGATCCACCGGCCCTCCTCGCGCGGGGGCGCCAAGGCGGCGAGCCTGGGCAGCCCGACCAGGACGGCGGCACTGCCGATGAACGTCAGCGCGTTGCCGAGGATGAGGACGCGGTAGGCGAGGTCGCTGTCGATCTGCACCACCGCTCCGGCCGCCATCGCGCCGAAGGTCCCGGCGAGCATGGCCACCGAGCGCAGGTAGGAGCGGAACCTCGGCACCTCGTCACCGCCGAAGCGGCGGATCAACGGGCCGCGGGCCGCACCGCCGGACGCGCCGGCGAGGTCCGTCACGGCCACGGCCAGCGTGAACGCCAGGAACGAGTGGGCGAACAGCAGCGACAGCATGGACAGCGCCTGGATCAGCAGAGTGACCACGAAGATGTCCCGCGGGCCGCGGCGGTCGGCCAGCTGTCCCACCGGGATCCCGGCGACCAGACCGACCACTCCCGCGAGGCCGAGAGCGAGTCCGACCTGCCCGACGGACAGCTGGATCACCTGATGGGCGTACAGCGGCACGGTCGCCAGGAAGGCCGCGGTGCCGAGCTGGTTGACGAAGCCGGCCAGGGCCAGCTTCCGCTGGGGACCGGACTCCGGCAGCAGCCCGCGCCGCACCGGCCAGGACGGGCGTGCGTCGCCGACTCCCCCGGGAACGCCGGCGGTTGACGTGGTGGGGGCTTGACTCACCCGGTACTCCGTTGTCTGTCGATCGTGTCGTGCCGGGATCACGGGTGTGCGGGTGAAGGCGGCGTGCCCCCACGCCGCAGGTCAACCGGTCGCGGGCCGCAGGTTGTTCATGAGCTGGCCGAGGGCGAACTCGAAGCGGTCGGGTCCGGTGCCGGAGATCAGCTCCGCGGCATGGCGTCGGGTCTGCGGGAACCGCTCGGCGGGCAGTGCGGTGAAGCGGTCCAACAACTCCTCCCGGCTGAGCACCCATTCCTGATCCGGGTGCCCGCGCCGTCGCCGGACCAGCGACTGCTCCAGCGCGTAGGCGCTGACGTAGAGGGACATCGCGTCACGGGCCCAGCCGGCCGCCCTCGGCTCGATGCCGCCCGCGAGCAGGATCGCCAGGATTCCTTCGCCGACCCGCAGCGTCTCCAGGTTGGTCGACACCGTGGCCAGCGCGGCGCGCGAGACTCCGGGGTACTCCAGGTACAGATCGCGGATCTGCGTGTACACCCCGAGCAGTTGATCGCGCCAGGCGGCCGGATCCGGCTCCGGGAGTACGACCTCGGCGTAGAGCCGGCCGATCAGCAGATCGTCGATGTCGTCCTTGTTGACGATGTGCGCGTACAGCGACGACGGACCGGTGCCGAGCACGGCGGCGACCCGGCGGATGGTCAGCGCGTCGTACCCCTCGGCGGCGACGACCTCCAGGGCGGCGTCGGTGATCCGTTCGACGGTGATCGGCTTCTTGCGTGGCGTCGGTGCGGCGGCCTCCGCCGCGGGTTGGGCGTGGCGGGCCGCGCGTCGCTGGCGGGGATCGGCGGGCATGTCGACCACTCTACCTTGACACGATCAATGTTCGTTGCGTAGAACTTAGATCGTCAGGACGAACAAAGTTCGTCCCGCTCTCCTGGAGGTGTGTGATGCGCGTTTCCGTCGTCGGAGCCGGCCTCGGAGGTCTGGCCCTCGCGCAGGGTCTGCGCGGAGCCGGGATCGAGGCCGAGGTGTTCGAGCGCGATCCGGGGATCGCCGCCCGGTTCCAGGGCTACCGGCTCGTGCTCGACCCGGTCGGATTCCAGGCGGTGCGCGACTGCCTGCCGACGCGCTGGCACCCGCTGCTGGACGAGATCGTCATGGACGCCTCCGCCGAACAGCTGGTCCTGGACCCGCAGTTGAAGGAGATCGGCAGGCTCGGCGCGAGCCGGACCGGCATCGTGGTCGACCGGCAGGTGCTGCGACAGCTGTTGCTGACCGGCCTCACCGTGCACACCGATGCCGCCCTGACCGGCTACGACGTGCTGGCCGACGGCCAGGTCCGGGCCCGGTTCGCCCGCCGCGACCCGGCCACCGCCGACCTGCTCGTCGGCGCGGACGGCGTCACCTCCGCGGTCCGCGGGGTGCTCTCACCGCGGACCGCCCCGACCGACACCGGCGTCCGGTTCGTCATCGGCCGCACCCCGCTGACCGACGAGTTCGCCGACCTGTCCAAGGCCTACGGCTCGAAGATCACCGGCGACGGCGTCAGCCTGCTGCTCGGCGCGATGCGCTTCCGCACCCCGCCGCGGCAGGCCGCCGAGCGACTGGCCCCCGAGGTCACGCTGCCCGACATCGGCGACTACGTGCGCTGGGCCATGATCCTGCCGCCGAACGGGTCGCTGGAGGACCTGACCGCGCAGGACGCCGTGCTGTCCAGGATGGCAGGCTGGCACCCCCAGCTGCGCGCGCTTATCGAGCAGGCCGACCCCGACAACAGCGCGCTGCTCTCCATCCGGGTGGTCGAGCCCGGCGAGCGCTGGGCCTGCGGCCCGGTCACGCTGCTCGGCGACGCGATCCACGCCACCTCCCCGACCGGCGGCAACGGCGCGAACACCGCGCTGCGCGACGCCGACCTCCTGCGCCGCCGCCTGATCGAGGCGGACGAAGGCCGCCGTGACCTGCTCGGCGCGGTCGACGCCTACGAGCGGCAGATGTTCGAGTACGGCAGCGAGGCCGTGCGCAGCAGTCTCCAGAAGCTTCCCGCCTTCGCCCCCGGAGCGAAGCTCTCCTGAGGCCGAAGCCACCGGACCGCTCCGCCCCGGACCGCTCCGCCCCGGGCCGGACGGGCTCCGGCCCGAGGGCGCCCGCCGTCAGTGCAGGACGTCGAGGACGTTGTCCGCGTCGTTGACGAAGTAGACCGCTTCGTGGTCGAGGTTCAAGTCGAGGCCGAAGAGCGCGCCCGCGCCGGGCGGAGTGCCCTCGTTGTTGATCGTCTTGACCGCCACCTGGCGGCCCGCCCGGTCGGTCTCGACGATGTTGCCGTCCCCGCCGTTGACGGTAAGGATGTCACCCCGCGGCGTGATCGCCATGCCCAGCGGGGCGTTGAGGTTGCCGCCCGAGGTGACGACCCGGCCGGTGCCGGCGCTGTCCTTGCGGGTGAACGCGTCCGGGATCGCGGTGATCCGGCTGAGCACCGTGTCGGCGACGTAGAGCGTGCCGTCGTGGAGGCCGACCCCGGTCGGGCCGACCACCAGGGCCGCCGGGTCCGTCTGCTGGCGAAGGTCGTCCGGGGTGCCGTCCGGGGTGATCTGGACCAGTGTGGTGCCGGTGCCCTGCAAGCCGGTCGGCGGGTTCGCCGCGTTGTTGAAGTTGCCGACCAGGACGTTGGCCCGGCCAGGAGGTCGCGCTAGGCATCGGGCCGGTCACCCCGCGCGACATCCTCGGCCGAATGCCTCAGGCCCCCGGGGCTTCGATCCCGCCGACCAGGGCCCGGACCGTCGCCGCCGCGAACTCCTCCGGATCCGCGGGCACCAGCGCCTCGGTCGGGGCCTCCCCGGCGTAGAAGACCTCCAGGAAGGCCCGGTGGAAGCAGGCGCCGATCAGCAGCATCGCGGCGGCGTGCGGGTCGACGTCGGCGGCGACCCGGCCGAGCCGCTGTTCGGCGCGCAGGTACTCGGCCAGGTGGGAGCTGACGTGGTGCGGACCGGCGTCGTCGAGCTTGCGGCGGTGGGCGGCGAGCAGCTCGGGACTGGCGAGCAGGCCGCCGGCCATCGGGAAGGACTGCCGGTAGAACGGCACGGCGATCAGCACGACCGCCTCCAGGTGCTCGCGCACCGAGCCCTGCCCGGCCCGGTCGGGGAGTTCGGCGACGGCCGCGGCCAGGCGCGGGGCGCGTTCGCGCAGGACGCGGACGAAGATGTCCTCCTTGTCCCGGAAGTGCTTGTACAGCGCCGCCTCCGAGCAGCCGGCCTCCCGCGCGATCTGCTTCGTGGTGGCGCGGACCAGTCCGACCGTGCCGATCAGCCGGGCGGCGGCATCCAGCACCCGGGCCCTGGTCAGCGCCCCGCCGGTGAGCGGCCGGCCGTCCTCGCGGTTCCCCTCGTTCGTCATGGGCACCAGCCTACCTTGACAGGTGGGTGAGCACTCACCCACCATGAGGAGGACAGCAGAAGTGAGCACTCACCCACCCCACGGGAGGGGCCATGAAACTCACCGTCCTGGGCGCCACCGGCGGCATCGGCCGCCAGCTGGTCACCCTCGCCCTCGCCGACGGACACCTGGTCACGGCCGCCGTCCGCGACCCGGCCCGACTCCCCCTCCGGCACGACCGGCTGACCGTGGTCAAGGCCGACGCCCTCGACGCCGCCTCGCTGGAGCCGGTGGTCGCGGGCGCCGACGCCGTCCTCTCGGCCATCGGCCAGGCCGGCCGGCGCGATCCACTCGAACCCGCCTCCAACTCCGCCCGCGCGGCGGCCGCCGCCATGACGGCCACCGGGGTGCGCCGCCTCCTGGTGGTCAGCGCCGCCCCGCTCAACCGCTCCGGGGCCGGGCAGCCGCTGCTCGCCGCGAAGGCCTTCGGCCCGCTGCTCTGGGCGGTGCTCCGGGACGTGTACACCGACCTGGAGGCGATGGAAGGCGTGCTGCGCGCGAGCGACCTGGACTGGACGGCCGTCCGGCCGCCGCGACTGACCGACCGGCCGGGCCGGGGCCGCTACCGGCACGCCGTCGAGTCCGGGCCCGCCGGGTCCACCGTGCCGCGCGCCGACGTCGCCCGGGCCATGCTGGACCTGGTCACCGACCCGACGAGCTTCCGGCACGCGGTCGGCGTCAGCTCCTGAGCATCGCGAGCGGTGTTTACCGTTCCTCCACGGATGTGTCCGGGAAGTGGAGTTGGTGCGTCCTGACCCCTTGTCAGGCGGAACGTTCCTCCCTACCTTCGTGCTTCGGGATCCCGGCCCGCTCGGTCAGCCGCAGGGGCCGCGGCCCGCACCATCACCGGAGGCACGACAAGATCTGGAGGTTTCCCATGCCCGGAACCATGATCGAGGAGATCCGCGACGCGGGCCCGCTGCTGGTCGATGACGAGACCATCGCGTTCGAGGACGACGACCGCGGCGACCGCGAGGCCACAGCATGTCTCGCCGACCCGTGGGTGACCGCCACCACCCGCTTCGCCTGCGACTTCAACTCCTGACGGTGACCGGTTCCACCGCCGGACGCGGCGACCGGTCCGACGAGACCTGGTCGTACCTGAACGACCCGCGGATGCCGGCGGTGGAGCACGGTTGGAAGCTGCACGTCTCGGCCCGCCCCGGCGGGCTCGACACCCTGCTCGCCCTCGCCCTGCCCGTGCTGGCCCGGCACGTCTGCCACGCCAAGTGGGCGCGCGGCCCGGAGGTGCTGCGGGAGCTCAACTCCGGTGCGCGGAGCGCCGCTTCGGTCGGCAAGGCACTCACCGTCTACCCGGCGCCGGGCACCGCCGTCGCACTGGCCGCGGAACTGGTCGCGGCGCTGCGCGGGCAGCAGGGACCGCAGGTCGTGAGCGACCGGCGGGTCGACCCCGACGCCCCCGTCTACTACCGGTACGGGCCCTTCACCGGCGACTACCGCACCGGGCGCGGCGGCCGCCTGGAGTCCGTCATGGTCGGCCCCGACGGCCGGGCCTTCGACGGGCTGGCGGCCGGCTCCTACCGGTGCCCGCCCTGGGCCGAGGACCCGTTCCCGCACAACGCGGTGCCCACCCAGGACTCCCCCGGACTCGGCGGCGGCCGCTACCGGATCACCGGCGGCATCGCCCGCAAACCCCAGGGCAACGTCTACCGGGCGGTGGACCTGACCACCGGACGGCCCGTGGTCGTCAAGCAGGCCCGGGCCTTCGTCGCCGAGGACGAGTCCGGCGCCGACGCCCGCGACCGACTGCGCAACGAACGGGCCGTGCTCACCGCCCTCGACGGCCTCCCCGGCGTGCCCCGGGCCCTCGACGCGTTCCGGCACCGCTCGGACGAGTACCTGGTGATGACCAGCTGCGGCGACCGGGACCTGCGCCGGGACGTCCAGGAGCACGGACCGTACGGGGCCGCCCGGCTCGCCGACCTGGCCCGCCGACTGCTGCGCCTGCTGGACGGCATCCACCGCCGGGGCGTGGTCGTCCGCGACCTCAAACCCGACAACGTCGCACTGGACGCCGAAGGCCGCTGCCACTTGGTCGACTTCGGCATCAGCGCGCTGGACGGCACCGGCCCGGACGGCTCGACCCCCGGCTACAGCGACCCGGTACGCCGCCCGCCCGGGCAACCCGCGCGGCCCGCCGACGACTTCCACGCCCTGGGCGCGACCCTCGGCTTCGCCGCCACCGGGCTGGACCCGGTGATCGTCGACGGCGACGCCGCCGTCAACCGGGAGCGCACCCTGGCCGGGCTGGCCTGGGCCCTGCCCGGCGAGGAGCACCGTCAACTCCGCTCACTGATCGCCGAGTTGACCAGCCCCGACCCGGCTGTCCGCACCACCGGCGCGGACCGGCTCCGCAGTGGTACGGCTGTCCGGACACCACCCCCGCCGCTGCCGCGCCGCTACCGGCTCGACCCCGACCGGCTCCGCGAGGTCGTCGAACACACCACCGCGTACTGCGTCGCCGAGGCGCACCGGATCGCCGACCCGGTGCTCGCCGCCCGAGCGGCCGTCCCGACGCCGATCGACGTCTACGGCGGCAGCGCGGGACTCGGCCTGGAACTCCTCCACCACCTCCACCGGCCCGGCGTGCCGGAGGCCGTGGCGGCGCTGGCCGAGTGGACGGCGGGGCAGTCCCGGCGGCTGTCCCCGGGGTTCTACTCGGGCCGCACCGGGGTCGACCTGTTCCTCGCCCGGGCCGGGTCGCCCATCGGCGGAGGCGAGGACCTGCCCGCCCACGGCCCGGACGGCGGACCGCCCGAGGCCGACCTGATCGAGGGCGTCGCCGGAATCGGCATCGGCCGGCTGCTGCTCGCCCGGGCCCATCCCGCCGGGCGGGAGCGGCACCTCGCCGTCGCCGCCGAGTGCGCCCGGCTGCTGGCCACCGGCCGGGCCCGCCTGTCACCCGCCGGGGCGGACACGCCGGGCAGTGCCGCACTGCGCGAGGGCCTGGCACACGGCACCGCGGGCGTCGCCTACTTCCTGCTGGAGTACGGGAGCACCGGCGGCGACCGGGCCGACCGGCACCGGGCCGAGCAGGCCTGCGCCCGACTCGCCGCCGACATCCCGGCGCTGATCGCCCGGGCCACCGCGCCGGGGGCGACCCGCCGCTACGGCTCCTGGTGCCGGGGCCTGGCCGGGGTCGGATCGGTGCTGGTCCGGGCCGCCGACCGGCTGGCCGAACCCGGGTACCTGGACCTCGCCCGGCAGACCGCGCGCACCTGCGCCGCGCTCGCGCCCCGGATGCCGCTGGTCACCCAGTGCTGCGGGCTGGCCGGGGTCGGTGAGCTGCTGGTGGACGTCGCCGTCGCGTCCGGCCCGGGCACCGGCCCGGGCGGCGGTACCGGAGCCGAGGAGTTCTGGGACGCCGCCGACACCGTCGCGGCGATCCTCCTGAGCCGCAGCGGCGGCCCGCCGTCCCGTCCGGTGTTCCCGGACACCGGCCTCGCCCGGCCCAGCGCCACCTGGGCCGGCGGCTCCGCCGGGGTGCTCGGCTTCCTCCGCCGGCTGCACGAGCGGGGCGGGCCGCGCCTCGGCCTCCTCGACTGACGCCACACTTCGCCTCGGGCCTGTATCGGGGCCCGGTCAGCCCCGGAAGACCTGCCACTGCGTCGACGAGGCGTCCGTACGGGTCGCCCAGTGGCCGAGCGGCAGGGCCGGCAGCTCGGCCAGGGACGCATCACCGTCCAGCAGGTGCGCGGCATGGACCAGCTTCGGGCCGCCCTTCCACCACCGCGGCTCGGTGGCCGAGAACGCCTGCCAGTCCCCGTCCCGGTCGAGGAACACGCTCACCACGGGCTCCCCGCGGTGCACGCGCTTCGACACGAACACCGGCGCGTCCGGGTCAAGGGAATGCACCGGACCGCAGTCCGCATGCGACTCCGCGGTCACAACACCCTCCTCAGCTGGTCAGGACCCCATCCCAGCACAGCCCCCGCCACCCCGTCGCACCGGGTCCGAGCGGTCATGGGGTCCAGAGGGTCAGGGGTCCAGGGGGTCAGGGCACGATCTCGCCCTCGACCGCCGGCCCGGCCACCGCCCAGTACCCGCGGTCCGTCGGCGGACGCGACCGCAGGTCGTCGCGGACCTGCCCGGCCAGCCGTCGGGTGTCCCGCCGGTTGACCGTCGCGCCGATGCCCGCGCCCAGCAGCAGCGGGGTCACGGACGGCAGCCGGCGCATCCAGCTGCGGGTGAGCCGGCGCCGCACCTGTTGGCGCACCTCCGCCCCCAGGGCCAGCGCCGCGAAGCCCGCCGGGCGGGTCAGCAGCATCGCGTCGATCCCCCGGCGGTTCGCCCAGGCCCCCAGGTAGGCCCCGGCCCGCTGGGTGGCACTGCCCTGCGCCGGGACGCCGTAGACCTCGTGCAGCTCGGCGATCAGCTTCACCTCCACGGCCGCGACCGCCAGCGTCTCGGCCGCGATCTCCAGCGGCATCGCGGGCGGCACCGGCAGCATGGCCGCCGCCCCGACACCCGCGCCGAGGGCGGCGGAGGCCCGGGTGGCACCGGCCACCAGAAGGTCGGCCAGCCGCTCGGGGTCGGCCGCGTCCGGGTGCTGGGAGCGCAGGGTCGCGAGGTCGCGGACCGGGATCCGCGGCGCCGTACGCACCAGCTGCTCGGTCAGCGCCTTGCCGCCGAGCGCCGCGCCCCGGGCCGCTGCCCGCCCCCCGCTGCCCAGCCGCCCGGCCACGCCCGCCACCAGCGCCCGCCCCCGCCCGCGCTCCGCGTGGTACTCGGCGACCTGCCAGGCCCCGGTGGGCTGCTCGGCCCCCTCCACCAGCTCGGCGAGGCCCTCGGCCAGACCCCCCTCCGGACCGGACTCCCCCCGGGGAACGGGCCCGGGACGCACCGGACCGGAACGGTCCGGCCGCTTGAAGCGCCCCGGCTTTCGGAAGACTGCCATGCACTTCCGGTACCCCGTCCGCCCGCCCGACACGCCCTGCTCACCCATCTCCACACCACCCGGCACCTCTCGGTGACGAAGAGCAGCGGGCACCTGGCGGTGTTCATCGCCGCGTCGTTCCTCGGCCACCTCGCCTCCGGGTGGCTCTCCGACCGGACCGGCCGGCGTCCCCGGCGGACCGGGCGCGCAGTTCGCCGCGGCCCCGGGCGGCGCTCCGGCCCGCCTCGCCCGCACGGCGGGACCCGGCCGCGGCTGAGCGCCCCGCCCGGGACGGCAGCGCGCGCCGGGGGCGAGCTCGCCGGTGATCGTGACGGCGGTAGGGTCGGTGCCGAGAAGCGCGGCGGGACGCACCGGGGGAGAAGTCCGTTGAAGACCTTTTCGTGGGGCCGGCGGAGACCCCGCCAGGAGCCCGCGGAGCGACCGGTGGCCCGGCGCGACTACCTGCCCGGCGAGCAGGAGGCCCTGCTCATCGGCATCCTGCTCGGCACGGCGGCCGGTGTCAGGACGGACGAACGGTACGACGCGGCCTCGCAGTTGGAGGAATTCCCGTCCGACCAGGTGGTCGCGGCGCTGGCCGGGGTCGCCGGTGATCCGGCCCAGCCGGACGACACCCTGGTGGACCTGTGCGCCGAGTCGCTCGCCGGGATCTGGATCCACCGCGGCGCCGTCGACCACCACCTGCTCGCCCGGCTGGGCCCGCGCGGCCGGCGCGAGGCGGAGCGCACGGTGGCCCACCGCGCGCCGGAGCTGCTCGCCCGCTGAGCGCGAACCGGACGACCGTGGGGGGGGGGGGGGGGGGGCGGCGGGGCCGCCCCCCCCCCACCCGGGGAGGGGGTGT
>NZ_JBHYGR010000080.1:0-2777 GCF_042738155.1 Kitasatospora sp. NPDC059088
GCACCCACACGACGGCACGAGCATGCCTACCGACAGACGGCCACATACCTCACCTGGGAAAACGTGACCCTACCTTCGGTTTGGGAATCGCTTCTGAGGCCTTGCGCGGGATCGCGAAGCCCGCGTGGCTCGCGGGCTTCGCCTGGCGGGACGAGGCCGAGCCGGTGATGTGGCGGGCTGATGAGACCGAACTGCTGCCGTC
Source organism: Kitasatospora sp. NPDC059088 (assembly GCF_042738155.1). Taxonomy (NCBI): domain Bacteria; kingdom Bacillati; phylum Actinomycetota; class Actinomycetes; order Kitasatosporales; family Streptomycetaceae; genus Kitasatospora; species Kitasatospora sp. NPDC059088. The sequence goes on from NZ_JBHYGR010000080.1 coordinate 203, forward strand.
TGCCCCAGCAGGATCCGCAGTTGTGGCCGAGGACCCCGGGCTGCCGCCCCGATGGTGGTCGGAGCTGAATGCCTCTCTCGATGCGCTCGCCGGTCAGCGGACGAATCGGATCGCCACTCCGGACACGGAGACGATCACCCAGGAGCTGGTGACTCGGACGATCTGCCAGGTGTTCCCGGGCATCGACACCACGGTGAGTGAGTGGTGTCCGGCGCATGCGGATCTGAACTGGGCGAATGTGACCGCGCCCGAGTTCTGCGTCTTCGACTGGGAGGACTGGGGCATGGCCCCGCGCGGTCTGGACGCTGCCACGCTGTGGGCGGCATCGCTGGCGGTACCGGCGCTGGCCGATCGCGTCCGCGGTGAGCGGAGCCGCGACTTCGCGAGCAGGGACGGCAAGCTGATGACCTTGTTCGTCGCGGCGAAGATCCTCGGGCCGTACGCACATCCCGAGGACCCGCGCCTTGAGGGTGCCCGCGTTTTGGCGGAGCAGGTGGTGAAGGAGCTTCACGTGGACTGACGCAGGAGCTGCCGGTACGACCGGAGCACCTCAGTGTCGATTTCGTACGCCAGGCCGCCGAGCAGCTCTCGAAGGTGCCCGGTGTCGTCGGTGCTCACTGCCACCGCGTCCACCCTGGGGAGCGCGAAGGCGACCCGGAATGCTGCCTGCACCGTCGTGGCAGCCGGTACCCGCAGGAATGTCCTCGGCTCCACCCTTGCCCATACGGGGGCGGTCGCGCTGCCTCCGAACGGGCTCATGCCCCACACCGCGGCCGGCCGCCACCAGGTCACCAGTGCCTCAGCGGCGTCGAGGACTCTGTTGCTGACCAGGAGGCCGGAGCGAACCATCAGGACGTCCGGTCACGGTGCGTCGAGGCCGACCAGCGGGCGTGGGTCCCACGTGGAGATCCCCCAGTGCTCGCACAGCCCCGCCGCTGTCGCGTCGACCAGGGCGGCACACGCGTGCGTCAAGGTCTCGGCGTCCGGGGCGGAGTGTTCCGGGTTGTGCAGGAGGATCGTGCCCGGCTCGTGGCCGAGATCCTTGGCCGTCTTCTCGACAGCGTGCCGGAGTCGTTCCGGGAGGAGGCTGTGGCCGTCTTCGAAGTAGCCGACTTTGGTGGAGATCGAGAACTTCGGGAGCAGGTCACCGGCGACCGTTGCGAGGGTGCGGTGAGAGTGATGGCCGAGGTAGTTCGAGGCGGTGTCGATCGCAGTGACACCGAGGTCCAGAGCGTCGCTCAGGAGGTCGCGTCGGTGACGAGACCGGTGTAGCCCGAGGACAGTTCGTCGGTCAGCGGTGCGCACAGCTCCTCCTTGATCAGGATCGCGGCGACCTCGTGGATCTCGTCCCCAGCGGTCGCCGCTGCCCGTTCGAGCGGGACCGGTCGGCCGCTGAGCAGCAGCCGCAGGGAGGGGACGGCCTTGGCGGCGACGGTGAGCTTCTTCCCGGCCGCCGTGACATCCACGGTGTCACCGTTCTCCTTGATCCGGGGTGGGAAGTGGGTGGTGCACACCACGGTGCGAGGCGGGCCGGAAATGCCGAGGAAGGGCACGTGGCGCCCGGGAGCGGTCTGGAGTCCGTAGGCCGTGAGGAAGTCCTCCGGGCCGTGCCGGCCGACAAGGCGGGTGGCGGCTTCGACCAGGGCGGAACTGCCGGTACCCCTGTGGTCGAGGTCGTGGCGGAAGACCTCCTGCTCTCGGCACCAGTCGCCCAGCCAGGCCATCCAGGAGGCGCCGGTGCGCCTGGTGACGCCGAACGTGACGTGGAGGCTGTGACCGGCGCCGCTTCCGGTGCGGGTGGCTTGATGCCAGTGGCCGCGCGGAATGTGCATGACGTCACCGGCCTGGAGTGCGCCGTTGAAGATCACGGTGTCACTGGGCGTGCTGTTGGGGTCAGCGTCCCGGTACATGGGCACGGCGCGGGAGGTGGCTCGAACCTCCCAGTCCTTTTCTCCCGAAAGCTGAACGATGATCACATCGTGGTCATCCCAGTGCAGCGGGAACCCCGCGGCATCGTTGGTGGTGAGGTACGCGTTCACCTGTACGCGCTCGTGCGCCCACCACTGCAAGGCGCGGCAGGCGACTTCCATGGTGGGATCGAAGACGTTGACCTGGTCCATGATGAGCGTCGCACCCTGCCGGAGCAGGTCCCCGAGGCGATGCATGTTGGTCATCGGGACGGACTGTCCGCGCGGGCTGACGGTGTCGGTGAAGTACACGGCCGGGTGGACTTCCTCGCCCATCTGGAAGGCCCGGAACTGCGGCCGGTTCAAGCTGCGCCGCATGGCGATGTCGAGCAGCTTGTCCGGGGTGAGGATGCGCGACAGGAGCGCGTCGTCCTCGATCCGCCCGAGCATGAAGCCGGTACCGATCGGCTCCGAACTCTGCCATCCGAGAGCCGTCTCGATGGCGCTGACCAGTCGGTGTTCCACTGCTACCTCCTCAGGAGTGTGCTGGAGCGGGGGGGGGGGGGGGGGCCGCGGCCCGGGGGGCCCCCACCCGGGGTGACGCGCCCCCCTCACACAGCAGGGGGGGTGGGGGGACACACCCCCCCCCCCCCCCCCCCGCGCGACCC
>NZ_JBHYGR010000080.1:2787-29399 GCF_042738155.1 Kitasatospora sp. NPDC059088
AGTTCGCGAGAGCTGGCGCTAGCTGGGGGATCTCATGTCGGTGTATTCTTAGTCATACTTCTTTTGTGTTGGGGGTGGGTGAGTTACACCCCGGCCCGCCCCCCCCCCCCCACCCCTGGGGATGACCGGCGCCCTATCCGACGTCGGTCAGGTTGCCGTCACCACCGGGCCACGGCGCGTCGCCGGACGATCCGGCGTTGTCGGAGCGGAGGCTGTCGTACCTGTCCTGGACAGCGGCCAGTTCCTCGACCGCGACCAGCAGCCCACTCGTCTTCCTCAGCGGGTCGTTCGTGGTGTCGTCCATGTGGTGCTCCTCTCTTCTCGGCTCCGCCCAGCTCCAGGCGGAGGTCTGAGCTGAAGCGCGCCCTGAGCCTCGGGCAGCCGAGCAGCTGGGGAGATCAAGCTCCGATCGATCGAAATCTCGGATCGGCAGCCGACTCGGTGATTGGTGTGAGAACAATGGAAGTTGACTGCGTGCCGGTCCGGTAGCCAATCGCCCTTAACCTCGGCGAGTTAACCGTCTCCGACCTGCGGCGCCGCAGTCAGGACGCATCGGTTGGCACGATCACGGGATGAGGCCGAGAGATGTCAGCTCAGTTGCGGCAGGCTCGCAAGGAGCGGGGTTGGTCACAGGAGCGGCTTGTCCACGAGATGGAGCGGCATGCCCGCAGGCATCTCCTCGACATCGCCTCGACAGCGAGCCTGCGCGTCTACGTCTCGGAGTGGGAGAACGGCCGTCGACCGATTGGTCCCCTGTACGCCGCGGTGCTGCGCGGGTTGCTCGGGCTCACCGACCGGGAGCTTCTCGACGGCCGTGCGTCAGATGGCCGAGCGCTGACCGTTGCCGGGTACGACGAACTGGTCAGCCGCATCGATGCGGCCCACAGCCTCAGCCTTGGCATGGTGGACACCTTCATGGCTCAGACCGAGCTCCTGCGTACAGTGGACCGCCAGATGGGCGCTGCTGCGCTGGTCGACCAGATGCAGGCACACCTGACGGCCCTGGAAGAATCGCTGACCTTCGCCGTATTGCCCGCCACCAGGGAACCCATCGCCCGAGCACTCGCCGGGACAGCCACCCTGGCGGCGTGGCAGGCGCTCGACGTCGGTGCCAGTGAACGAGCCTGGCGTCACTACGAACTGGGCAAGAGGGCCGCAGCCGAAGCGAAGGAGCCGATGTACCTCGCGCACGCCATGGCCGAACAGGCATACGTGCTGTCGGCCGCCGGGAAGAACGATCTCGCCGTACAGCTCATCCAGGAAGCACACCGCTCCGTCGGCACCGAGGCCTCCCCTCGGCTGGCCGCATGGCTGCACGCGGCCGAAGCCGAACTCCTGGCTCAGGCCGGCCAGACGGAAGCCTGTCGGCGGTCCTTGGACTCGGCAGCGGCCACTCTCCCCGCTGGAACTTCGGACCGCGACCCCGACATGTTGAGCATCTTCCTCAACGACAGCCACCTGGCCCGGTGGCGAGGCAACGTCCTCGCCCGTCTTGGGGACGACGCCGCGATGAGTGACCTGTACGACGCCCTCGCCACCATGGACGCCACCTTCACCAGGGCGACCGCCGGCCTGCACTGCGATCTCGCCCAGGCCCACTTCGCCCGAGAAGAACTGGACGAGGCCGCACACCACTTACGGCAGGCACGCCTGCTGGCCAATCGCACCGGATCGGCCCGCCAACGCGCCCGAGCCAATCAACTGGTCGAGAAGCTCGGAGCATCGTGATGGGATGGGGGCCTCCCCGGGCATCACTGTTTGCGGGAGGCCAGGATGTGCAGGAGCGCCACCAGAGTGCCCGAACCCGTGAGCTTCCCCTCCGCCATGAGCACAGGCACCTCGGACATCGGCACCCACGCGACGCGACCGGCCTCCTCGCCGGCCTCCGGCTCGCCCGCGAGGGTCGCCCCATGGCCGACGAACACCTCGTGCGGCGAGTCCACCATGCCGACCATCGGCTGAAAGGTGACCACGTGGTCGAGGTGCTCAGGCCGCCAGCCGGTCTCCTCCTCGACTTCGCGCAGGGCAGCCCGCAAGCCATCCTCTCCGGGATCGACGATGCCACCGGGCAGCTCCCAGCCCCAGGACTGCGGCACGAAGCGGTACCGCCACAGCATCAACACGCGGTCGCCGTCATCATCCAGCACCGCGGCTATGGCCACGCGCTTCAAGCGCACCACGTGATGCTCGAAGCGCGCCACACCAGGAGGTTCAACGTCCACGAGGGCCAGCTGCACCCATGGGTTGTCATAGACCAAGCGGTCGCCGTGGACCTTCCACGGCTCGAGCTCATCGGCCTGAGCGCTCATCAGCAATCACATCCCAGGAAGGCAGCAGGTGGGGTGGGGATAGTTGACCACACTCGCCGAACGGAGGCCGTGTGTTCGAGCCCTCATTCATCCAGGGATGCTGTTGGCGAGTGCGACTGATCTCATCCGGCCACTGCACGCCTTGTTCGCAGCGCTCCGACTGCATCCGGTCGAGGCCCCGAGCACAGGCTCGGGTGAGCCTTCGGCATCAGCTCCTCGGCACGGTGATCTACCTGGCCACATCGACATCTGGCTCGCCGAGACACCCCGGGCTCGAAATCAGAACCCACACCTGGCAGTAGTTCGCCCCGCTGGATGAGTTCAGCGGGGCGAAACAGTCCACAGTCGCCAACAGCATCCGCGAACGAGCGTGAGGGGCCGCTGGGGTTAGGAGTGGTGGTCGAACTCGCCGGCCTTGAGGCCGTCGAGGAGGGCGGTGAAGGCTGCGAGGTTGGTGCGGAGGATGGTTTCGCCTTCGTCGGACTCGCGGAGCTCGACCAGCCCGTCAGCGGCGCGGACCTCCACGCATTCGTTGGTCGCGCCGCTGTAGCTGGACTTCTGCCACTTCGACTCAGGCATAGCTGTCTTCCACTTCTTTCTTCACTGATTGGATGAGGTCCCGCGATCGTTCATCGGAGAGCGCAAGGGCGTCCATGCGCTCGAAGATGGCCCGATGCTTGGCCAGGTCGGCCGGAGCGTCGAAGAACATGACGCCGTGGGCGAGGTCCGTCTGGACGGTGTCCAGCTCGGGGACTGGCCCGGTAGCGAATGTGAGGTTCTCGGAGGCGCCTGGGAAGGTCGCGACGGCGAAGGGCACTACTCGGATCGAGATTCCGGGTCGCACCGAATCGTCGATCAGCGCGTCCAGCTGGTCCAGGAGCACCTTGGGACCTCCGAACTGCATGCGCAGCGCGGCCTCGTGGATGAACGCTTGGAGTGGTGTCCTGCCTGAGCGAACGATCTGCTGACGCTGCACTCGGAAGGCCGTTCGGACGTCGATATCCGGGCGCGGCAGCGGTGGATAGACCCTTGTGAAGACCGCAGAAGCGTAGGCGCCGGTCTGTAGCAAACCGGGGATGTAGGCAGTGGTGCAGGTTGAGAGCGTCGTTGCGTAGTTCTCGATCTCTGCGACTTCGAGGAAGTCAGCTGTCAGGACTTCGCGGTACTCCTCCCACCAGCCTTTTCCTCGCTCAGTGACTATTCCGGCGAGCGCATCGATCAGAGGGCGATTGGCACATGCGCAGGCGGCGGCGATGGTGTGCAAGCGGTCGACACTGATGCCGATCCGTCCCGATTCCATCTGCGTGACCTGGGCTGGACTCATGCCGACAGTCCGGCCGAGCTCAGAGCTACCGAATCCAGCCTGTTCGCGCATCCTCCTCAGCTCGGTGCCAAGCCTGCGTTGGCGGAGTGTCGGATTGGAGCGTGGAGGCATGGGTTCCTTCCGTAGGTGCGGTCCGGCCCAGTGTGCCGCGCTCGTCGCAGGGTGGTCCACCAGTTACCACGTTAGGGGTAACTTCCAGAAAGGGTGGAAATTTGGATACTCATGTGAGCTATGGTCGATCTCACATCGATCCGACGGATCGTCAGTAACGCATATCCGTCGCACCGCAGAGCAGCCGTGCCCATCTGCACGGCCTGGTTCACGGCGACGTATCCGCCGGTTCTCCACCCCGCACACGCCCGGGAGTTCTCCCATGCGTCACCTCAACACGCCCTCCCTCGCCCTCTCCCGCCAGTCCCTCCGCAACGCGATGGTCCGCGCGGGCTGGCACCCCTCCGCCACCTTCGAGGCCGAACTCGCCCTCGGTGAGCTCCTCGCGAACGCCTGGCTGCACGGTGGCACCCCCGCGCCGGTCACCGAGATCCTCTTCCTCCACAACACCCTCCGGGTCTCCGTCGCCGACGAGAGCCCGCAGCTTCCCGTCCCGCAGCCCCTCGACCTCCTCGCCGAGTCCGGCCGGGGCCTCCAGCTGGTCGCCGGTCTCACCCACCGGTGGGGCGTCGACCCGCAGGAACGCGGCAAGGTCATCTGGTTCGAGTGCGACCTGGGCGCCGCCTGATGTCCCTCCCCCGCCGCCCGTTGCTGCCGACCGATCCCCGGGTCCGGGCCTGCACCGACGAGCACATCCGTACGCTCCTCGCCGAACTCCTCCAGCGCGGACGTAAGTTCGGCCTGCTCTTCCCCTCCGTCGACACCGACCGGACCCTCGACGGGCGCGTCCTGGTCTGCTTCAACACGGCGCCCGCGTCGACGCTGCTGAACCTCCTGTCCCTCCTCCTCGAAGCCGAACGACAGTGGGGCGCCCCGTGCGATTCCTGATCGCCGCGGCCTTCGCCGCCCTCCTCGCACTCGCGCTCGCGACCGTCGCCCTGGGGGTCGTCACCGCTCTCCGCGCGACCCCGCCCGAGCCGGACGAGGGCGACTGACGGGCCGGCGGGACGGCAGCGGTCCTCACCCGCGGCGCCGGATCCGGCGTTCCACGTTCCCGCGGATCGTCCGCGACGCCGTCCCGGCCGCCGCCGCGAGGAACACGAAGTTGTACCCGATCTGCAGGACCACCACGAGCCGCGCCGTCTGCCCCGCCGGGGTGATGTCGCCGTACCCCACCGTCGCCATCGTCACGACCGTGAAGTACAGCGCGTCCAGCCGCGTCTCCAGCCCCGCGAACTCGGCCTTGTGCGCGCCCAGCGCGTAGTACGTCGCCGAGAAGATGACCATCGCCAGGAAGATGAGGAAGGCCAGCCAGGCCACCGGCTGCTTCGCCGTCCCCTTGAGCACCCCGACGATCTTCGCCAGCATCAGCCAGCTCAACCCGCCCAGTGCCGCCACGAAGACCGTCCAGCTCAGGAGCGGCCGCCGGTCGCCGAACCACTCCAACGGCAGCGTGAAGTACCCGACCATCAGCAGCGTGAACGCGCCCAGCAGCCACGCCACGGCCCGGAGGTCGGCCGACGGGAGAGGAGGGATCTCGGACATCCCGCCCAGCCTGGTCCACCCGGACCCGCCCCGCCCGCCCGGCTACTCCGGCCGGGGCGAGGCGGCCCGGGAAAGCGTCGAGCCCCCGGTGGAAATCCACCGGGGGGCTCGACCAGAACCTCGTACGACGACTCAGGCGGTCGTCTCGGGGCGCTTCGCCTCGGCACTCTTCGTCACGTTGGTCGGCGTGACGGCCGGGCGGTCGGCGGCCTGCTGGGGGGCGGCCGTGCTCTGCGCGGTGCCGGCGTCCGCCTGCTCGCCGCCGTCCTCGCGCATCGCCTTGGTCTCCGCCTTCAGGATGCGCATCGACTTGCCGAGGCCACGGGCCATCTCCGGCAGCTTCTTCGATCCGAACAGCAGGACTACGACCGCCAGCACCACCAAGATGTGCCAGGGCTCAAGACCGTTCCGCAGCATCCCTGGCCACCGGTCCCTTCTTGTCTAGAGTCACGGAGGGCGCTAGGCCCTGCTGGCCAGTATGCCTGGCCCCCAGGCCGAACGGATACACCGGACGGGAAACGCTGGCCGAAAACCAGGTGCCGCCCGAACGGATCACCGATGGCGGCGCCGCCGGGCCATCAGTAGACGAATGGCACCAGCCGCTTGGAAACCCGCTGGTAGTCGGCGTACGCCGGGCCGAACGCGCCGAGCAGCAGCCGCTCCTCGGCGGCGATCCGCCAGCCGTACGCGCCGAGCAGCAGAACGGTGACCAGCAGTGCCGCCGCCCAGCTGCCGGTGCCGAGCGCGTAGCCGCACCAGACCAGCAGGCTGCCCGCGTAACCCGGGTGGCGGATCAGCCGGTACGGGCCGCTGCGGACCACCTGCTGGGTGTCCACCGTCCGCAGGGTGCGGGTGTAGTAGCGGCCCAGGGTGCGCATGCCCCAGCCGCGCAGGGCCAGCCCGGCGACGACCAGCGCGACCCCGGCCCAGCGCGGCCCGGCGGGCAGCATGCCGACGCCGGCGCGTTCGAACAGCACCACCACCAGGACGGACGCGACGTAGCAGGTGAGCAGCAGCCGGGTCGAACCGCGGTCGCGGTCGTCGGCGCGCCAGCTGCCGGCCGCGCTGTCCTCGCGGCGGCGCAGCAGCAGCTCGTAGCCGACCCAGCAGAGGACGCCGAGCAGGGAGAGGAGGGACGGCAGGGACATGGGGAGCTCCTGACGGTCGCGGACTACCCCTCCACGGTCCCCCGGCCGCGCCGCCGGGACACGCACCCGGGGGTGGATGCCGCCGGGTCCACCCCGGGGTGGACGGTCTCCGCGATCGCTGCGGTCACCGCGGTCACCGGGGCCGCCGGGGCCGCCGCGCCAGGAGGTAGCCGCGCCGGGTGTCGGCCTCCTCGGGCAGGCCGTCCCGCTCCAGCCGGGCCTCGACGCCGAACCCGGCCTCGGCGAGGCGGGCGGCGACGGTGTCGGTCCGCAGGAAGTGGAAGTCCACGTCGACGTCGTGGCCCCACCACTCCGCCAGGTGCCGCACCTCCTCGCCCAGGTGGAAGGAGACCAGCAGCAGCCCGCCGGGCCGCAGCACCCGCAGCATCTCGGCGAAGGCGGGCAGCAGCTCGTCCGGCTCCAGGTGGATCACCGAGTACAGGGCCACGGCCGCCGCGAACTCGCCGTCGGCGGCGGGCAGCGCCAGCAGGTCCCCGGTGCGGAACTCGGCCCGCGGGTGCTCGCGCGCGGCCAGCTCGACCATCCGCGGCGACAGGTCGATCCCGACCACCCGCGCGCCCTGCCCGGTCAGCCACCCCGCCACGTGCCCAGGCCCGCACCCCAGGTCCGCCACCACCCCGCCGGCCGCCTCCTCCACGACGGCCCCCAGCAGCGCCCGGTCCACCACCTTGTGCGCCAACTCGCCCCCGATCCGCCCCAGGTACTCCTCCGCCACCACGTCGTAACTTCCGCGCACCCGCCCGTGTCCAGTCCCCATGCCCCTCACCCTGACACGGCCCTGCCCCTTCTCACCCCCCAGCACGAGAAACCGGACCACCCACACCCTCCGCCCCGCCCCCGCGAACCCGCCAACCCCTCCCCACCGCAGGCGACGCACGGGAAGTCGGCAGGGCCGACGTTTCGCGCGTGCCCAGTCGCCAAGCCCCCGCAGCACCGCCCTCGCCAGTCCTCCCTGCGCCGGAAGTCGGCCGGTTCGACTTCTCGTGCGCGCTTCCGACCGCCGTGCTCCGACTCCTTGCTGCACCTCTGCCCTTGCCGGTTCTCCCTGCACGGGAAGTCGGTGGGGCCGACTTCTTGTGTCGGCGCCGACGGGGTCGCCGGGGGTGCGGCAGTGCTCGTTGGCTGTGCGATGAATCAGCGGGGTCGGGGTTCGGCTCGTCCCGGGGGATTCCTGGAGGCAGGTGGTGCACGGGAGGTCGACGGGGTCGACTTCTTGTGTCAGCGCAGACGGCCGCCGGGGGGTGCGGCAGTGCTCGTTGGTTGTGTGGCGAGTCGGCTGGGTCGGGGAATCCCGGCGCCGGGCGGTGCGCAGGAAGTCGGCCGGTTCGACTTCTCGTGCGCGTGCTGGGGCTCGGGGGAGGACGGCGGAGAGCCCCCGTCCGGGTGGGCGGGGGCTCTCGATGACTCGCGTGGACGGTGGCCGTGCGGTGGGTCAGGCTGCGACGGGCTGCTCCGGGGCCGGGGCCGGGGCGGGGGTGGCGGCGGGCAGGTGGCGCAGGAGGCGGTGGGCCAGGACGGCGGCGCCGAGGGCGAAGACCAGGCCGACGACGGCGGCGACGTGCAGGCCGTCCGTGAAGGCGCCGCGGGCGGTCTCCAGCAGGTCCGGGCCGAGCCGGCCGGGCAGGTGGGCCGCGACGGAGACCGCGCCGCCGAGGGTGTCCTGCGCGGTGGCGGCGGCGGTGCCGTCGACGCCCGCCGGGAGGGCGCCGTCCAGCTGGTGGCGGTAGACCGCGGCGCCCGCCGCGCCCAGCAGGGCGATACCGAGCGAGCTGCCGAGTTCGACGGCGGTCTCGGAGGTGGCGGAGGCGGCTCCGGCCTGCTCGACCGGGGCGGCGGAGACGACCATCTCGGCGGTCATCGTCATGGTGCCGACGGTGCCCGCGGCCAGCACGCCCGCCGCGGTGAGGATGAGTGCCAGCGGGGAGTGCGGGCCGACCTGGGTCATCGTCGCGAAGCCGCCGGCGCCGACCACGAAGCCGCCGCCCATCAGGGCCGCCGGGCGGACCTTGCCGGCCAGGGCCGAGCCGATCCCGATCGCCGCGCCGACGCCGACGCTCGGCACCAGCGACCAGAGCGAGGCGGTGAACGGGCTCATGCCCTTGACCAGCTGGAGGTACTGGGAGGTGAAGAGGGCGAAGCCCATCATCGCGAACATGGCCAGGGTGTTGACGCTGATCGCGCCGCTGAACGTGCGGATCCGGAACAGGCTCAGGTCGATCAGCGGGTTCGCGGCGGTGCGCTGGCGCTGCACGAAGGCGACGGCGATCAGCAGCCCGGCCGCGGCGGCGAGGGCGGGGAGCGGGCTCCAGCCGTCCACGGCGAGGGTCTTGACGCCGTAGACCAGGGGCAGGATCGCGGCGAGCGAGAGCACGGCGCCGGCCACGTCGAAGCGGCCGGTGCGGGCGGTGGTGCGGTACTCGGGCAGCAGGACGGGCGCGGTCAGCAGCACCAGGACCATCACCGGGACGGCGACCAGGAAGGCCGAGCCCCACCAGTAGTGGTCGAGCAGCAGCCCGCCGGCGACCGGGCCGAGGGTGGCCCCGGCGGTGAGGGCGCCGCCCCAGGCGCCGAGGGCGACCTGCCGCTGCTTGGGGTCGTGGAACATGTTGCGGATCAGCGCCAGGGTCGAGGGCATCACGGTGGCCCCGGCGACGCCGAGCAGGGCGCGGGCGGCGATCAGCTGTTCGGCGCTGCCGGACCGGGCGGCCAGCAGCGAGGCGACGGTGAAGCCCGCAGCACCGATCATCAGCAGCCGGCGGCGGCCGATCCGGTCGCCCAGCGCGCCCATCGTGATGAGCAGTCCGGCCAGCAGGAACGAGTACATGTCCATGATCCACAGCTGCTGGGTGCCGCTGGGGGCCAGCTCGGTGGAGATGTACGGGACGGCGAAGAACAGCACGCCCATGTCCATGGAGAGGACCAGGGTCGGGAGCAGGAGGACGGCCAGGCCGGTCCATTCGCGACGGCCTGCGCGGCCGGTGGTTGCGGTCATGGGGAAGACGGTACGGACGTTTCAGACGCTTGTCTAGTACAGATGTGTAACTCGAACGTCCAAGACGTTCGTGCAAGACATCCGTGCAGATGTTCCGTAGGATCGGGGCATGGGAAACCGCGAAGACCTGATGGCCGGCGCCAAGCACTGCCTGTACGAGAAGGGCTACGGACGCACCACGGCCCGCGACATCGCGAGCGCCTCGGGTGTCAGCCTGGCCGCGATCGGCTACCACTTCGGCTCGAAGGACGCGCTGCTCAACGCCGCGATGATCGAGGCGATCGGCGAGATGGGTGAGGCCCTGGGGGTGGTGGTGTACGGCGCCAACCAGGTGTCCGACGACCCGGAGACGCGCTTCGCCGCCGCCTGGAACGGCCTGCGGGACGTCTTCGCCGAGCACCGGGGGCTCTGGGCCGCGCAGTTCGAGGCGCTCGCCCAGGCCGGGCACAACCCGGAGCTGGCGAAGGCCTTCGAGGACGCGCAGAAGGACGGGCGGCTCGGGCTCGCCGCGGTGTTCCAGGGGCTGCCCGAGGTGCCGGACAACGAGGAGGAGCTCGCCCGCGGCACCTTCTACCAGATCCTGCTGGCCGGCTACGTCGCCCAGTGGCTCGCCGCGCCCGACCTGGCGCCGACCGGCCAGGAGTTCCTGCGCGGGCTCCGGCTGGTCAGCGGCACCGTGCTGGGGGCGGGCGCCACGCCCTGACGCGCGTTACGCCCTGACGCTCGCCGGGCCCTGGCACCCGCCAGGCCCTGGCACCCGCCAGGCCCCGACACCCGCTACCCCCCGACGCCCGCTACGCGGTGACGGCGGTCAGCAGCACCACCGAGTCGACGTGGGCCACCAGCCCGTGCCGCTCCTGCGGCACGGGCTCCAACTCGCCCGCGGCCAGCTCCACCCGCCGCCCGGCGATGGTCAACGAGACCCGGCCGCGCAGCACCTGGACGCTCCCCGCGGTGGGCGGGGTGTGCTCGTCCAGCGAGGTGCCCGCGGTCAGGGCGATCACGGTCTGCCGCAGCACCCCGTCGTGCAGCACCAGATGGGCGCTGCGCCCGTGCGGACCCTCGGCCGCCCGGGCGGCGTGCTCCACGGCGAGCCGTTCGAGATCGGGCATCGCGCCGCCTCCTCCTCTGCCGGGTGCCCAGGCCGTGTGCCCAGGCTGGCGGACGCACCGCCGGGGCGCACCCGGGAGGGGTCCGGAGCGGGCCGCCCGAGGTGCAGGCCCCGCCGACTGCCCGCATCGTGGAGGCATGGCGACCAACCAGAGGATCTTGAACGGACTCCAGGTCAACCGCTCGCTGCTGGCCGGCGGGGTGGTGCTGACCGGCATCGGCTCGGTGCTCGGCGCGGCCGGGGCGGCACTGGTGTGCGCGGCGCTGTTCACCGCGGGCCGCGACTGGGTGCGCAGCATGGAGACGCCGCCGGGCACGCTCGCCCAACGGGCCCTGCACGAGGCGAAGGTGGCTTCCTCGGCCGGCTGGGAGGCCTGGCGCGCGGAGCACGGCTCGCCCAACTGAGCACGGACGGGCGAACGTACGGCACGGCGGGCCGCCATGGGGGTGCGGCCCGCCGCGGTTCCGGGGGGCTGGGGCGCCGCTACAGCCCGAGCGACTTGGCGATGATGCTGCGCATGACCTCGCTGGTGCCGCCGTAGATCCGGAAGACCCGGTTGTCGGTGTAGAGCCGGGCGATCGGGTACTCCAGGATGTAGCCGTAACCGCCGTGCAGCTGGAGGCACTTGTCGATCACGGTGGAGGCCGACTCGGTGCAGAAAAGCTTCACGGCGGCCGCGTCCGCGACGCTCAACTCGCCGTTCTGGTAGAGCTCCAGGGCCTGGTCCACCATCGACTGCTGCGCCAGCACCTGGGCCTGGCAGTCGGCCAGGGTGAACTTGGTGTTCTGGAACTCGGCCACCGCCTTGCCGAACACCTTGCGGTCCTTGACGTACTGCACCGCGAACCGCACCGCCGCCGCGGCCGCCGCGTACGCGCCGACCGCGATCGCCAGCCGCTCCTGCACCAGGTTGTGGGTCAGGTACGAGAAGGCCCTGCCCTCCTCGCCGAGCAGGTCCTCCACCGGCACCTTGACGTCGACGAACGCCAACTCGGCGGTGTCCGAGGTGCGCAGGCCGATCTTCTGCAGCTTGCGCCCGACCGAGTAGCCCGGCGAGGTGGTGTCCACGCACAGGATGGAGAGCCCCGCCCGGCGGTCCTCCGGGTCGTACGCGGCGGTGCGGGCGACCACCAGGACCAGGTCGGCCAGCACGCCGCCGGTGATGAAGGTCTTGGCGCCGTTCAGGACGTAGTGGGTGCCGTCCTCGGAGAGCCGGGCGGTGGTGGTGATGCCCGCGAGGTCGGAGCCGGCGCCCGGTTCGGTCATCGCGATCGCGGTCATGATGTCGCCGGAGACGAAGCCGGGCAGCCAGCGCCGCTTCTGCTCCTCGTTCGCGTACTCCAGCAGGTACGGCAGCACCAGTCCGGTGTGCACGCCGGAGGAGCCGAAGCTCACCCCCGCGCGGGCGGTCTCCTCGGCGATCACCGCCTGGTACTTGAAGCCGCTCTCGCCCGCGCCGCCGTACTCCTCCGGCACCTCGATGCCGTAGACGCCGAGTTCGCCGAGCTGGCGGTAGAAGTCGCGGGGCGGGTGGCCGTCGGCCTCCCAGCTCTCGTAGACCGGGACGACCTCGTTGGCGATGAAGTCCCGGATGGTCTCCCGGAAGGCCTCGTGGTCCTCGTTGAACACGGTGCGGCGCACGGCGGCGCTCCCTTCGACGGTGCCGGCCGGAGGGCCGGCGGAGGCGGAACGTACCAGGTGGTGGCCCGACAAGTTAATCCCGGGTAGCCTCGACTGTCCAGCGTCGGCGGGCCCGGGGCGGGCCCGGGAACGCTGGTCGACGCGGCTGCCAAGTGAATCCTTGCTAGCCTTCGGGCGGAGCTCGGGACGGATGCGGGGAGGTGCGCGATGGTGGTCCGGAGGCCGCCCGGCCGACGCGCCCAGATCCTCGCCGTGGCCGCCGACCGCTTCCACCGCAGCGGCTACCACCAGGTCTCGATGTCCGAGGTCGCGGCCGGGGTGGGCATCACCGCGCCCGCCCTCTACCGGCACTTCCGCGGCAAGCCCGAACTGCTGGACCGCGCCGTCCGGTTGGGCCTGGACGCGCTCGCCGACGGCCTGCGCGCGGCCGGCAGCACCACCGAACTCGGCGCCGCGCTGGCCGCGGTGGCGGTCGGCCACCGCCCGCTCGGCACCCTGGTGCAGCGCGACGCCCGACTGCTGCCGCCGGCCCGCCGGGCCGGACTGCGCCGCGAACTCCGCGCGGACGTCGCCCTGATGGCCGCCGTACTGCGCGCCGAGCGGCCGGAACTCTCCGCCCCGGATGCCGAGTTGCTCTGCTGGTCGGCGCTCTCCGGCTGCGCCGGGCTGTCCTACCAGTCGGCCGCCCCGCAGCCCCGCCGGGCCGAGGCGCTGCTGCGCGAACTGGTCGCGGCCGTCCTCGCGGTCCCCCTGGACGGCACCGCCGAGAGCGCCGACGACACCGCCCCCGCGTCGCAGCGGACCCAGGGGCGGACCCAGGAGCGGACCCAGGCGCAGCCACCGGAGCAGCCGAGGCCGCAGGCCCGCCGCGAGGAACTGCTCGCCGCCGCCGTCCGGCTGTTCCACCAGCGCGGCTTCGACAACGTCAGCACCGATCAACTCGGCGCCGCCGTCGGCATCTCCGGCCCGAGCGTGTACCGGCACTTCGACAGCAAGGCCCAGCTGCTCGCCGCCTCCCTGGTGCGCAGCCGGGAGCGGCTCTGGCACGAGGTGGACGGCGCGATCTCGACGGCCGCCGGGCCGGCGGAGGCGCTGGCGGCCGGGCTGGGCGCGTACGTCGACTTCGCGCTGCGCAACGGCGACTACCTGGGGGCGATGTTGAGCGAGACCGAGCGGCTGGCCCCGCCGGACCGCCGGGCCGCGGTGGACTTCCGGCGGGACTTCCTGCGCACCTGGGTGGGGCTGCTCCGGCAGGTGCGCCCGGAGTACGACGCGGTGACCGCCCGGATCCGGGTGCACGCGCTGTTCTCGCTGGTCAACGACGGGGTGCGGAACCGCCCGTACAGTGCCCGGCCCGACCTCGGCGACTGCCTGCGGCGGATCGGCCGGGCGGTGCTCGGAGTCGAGACTTCGTAGGAGCACCCAGGCGCACCCAGGAGCACCCGGGAGCACCTGAGACGGAGCGGGGGGGGGGGGGGGGGGGGCGCGGCGCGGGGGGGGGGGGCCCCCCCCCCGGCCCCCCGGGGCCCCCCCCCCGGCCCCGTGCGGTGCGACCGGACGCGGACCCGGTCGGGCCCGGCTAGTAGAGGACGTGCGGGTAGTAGACCCGGGCGTCGAAGTTGCCGTTGCCCTGGAGGGCTCCGACGTTCCCGCTGTTGCCCGCCACGGCGAGGCCGTTGTTCTGGTTGCTCGCCCCCGAGCCGGTGGCGGTCTGCTGGGTGTTGACCACGTTGCCGTTCACGGTGCCGATGACGTTGCCGGAGCCGACGTTGCTCACGACGCTGCTGTTGGAGTGGTCGATCGCGCCGGCGCCGTTGTCGGCGTGGGCGGTGGCGGCCCCGACGCCGACGAGGAGGAAGGCCCCGAGGGCGGTGACGGCGGCGGCTGCGCGAATACGGGACACGCTGGTCTCCCTGAGCTGGAAGTGCGAATGTGGCGCGATCCGGAGTGGCCGCTCCGTAGCGCCGTTGCCTGACGTCGCACGTTCAGCATTCACCAGTGACGTGGACGAACTCCACCAAACGGGTGGCATTTCCCTCGATGGTGGGGGAGCGGTCAATTCCGAGTTGACCAGAATCCGTCATTCCGCCTGATGTATAGAAAGAAATGGTCGACGGATTGTCGCACTGGCACACTGAGGACCCATGTCTGAAGGTGCCCCGACCGAGCCCACCCCGACCGAGCCCACCCCCGCCGAGCCCACTCCGGCCGACGGCGTGCGCACCACCGAGGTCGACCTCGGTGGCCTGGTGAACGTCCTCGCCACCCACCTCTACTCCACGCCCCTGGTCGCCCTGCGCGAACTGGTCCAGAACGCCCACGACTCGCACACCCGCCGGCTCCTGGAGGACCCGGACGGCGAGCACCGGCCGCGGATCCGGGTACGCGCCGACGCCGCGCGGCGGACCGTCGCCATCGAGGACACCGGGGCCGGCCTCACCGAACCGGAGATCCACGCCTACCTCGCCACCGTCGGCACCGGCTACACCCGGATGCTGCGCGAACTGACCGGGAACCAGGAGCTGATCGGCGCCTTCGGCCTGGGCTTCCTCTCCGCCTTCTCGGTCGCCGACGAGGTGACCGTCACCACCACCTCGCACCGCGAACCGCGGCTCGGCCACCGCTACCGCAGCCGCGGCGGCGAGCAGTACCAGGTCGACCCGGCCCCCGCCCGCCCGGAGCCCGGCACCGTCGTCGAACTGGCGCTCAAGGCCGAGCACGCCCACCTCGCCGACGAGCACGCCCTGCGCGAAGTCCTCGGCCGCTACTGCGTCCTGCTGCCCGTACCGGTCTACGTCGGCGACGACGAACGGCCCGTCAACGCCGTCCAGGTGCCCTGGCGCCAGCGGGTCGACGGCGACCAGCACGCCGCCCGGATGCGCTTCGCCACCGCCTTCGGCCGCCGCTTCGAGCCGCTCACCGCCTTCCCCGTGCTGCCCGTCCAGGGCGACGGCGCCGGCGACGGCCCGTCGGACGGCGCCACCGACGGCCCGGCCGGCAGCGCCACCGACGGCCCGTCAGGCGGCGCCACCGACGCGGTCGGCCTGCTCTGGGTCCAGGACGGCGGTTCCTACGGCAGCAGCGACAACCGCGACCTCGCCGTCTACCTGCGCGGCATGCTGCTCGCCGAGGACGCCCGCGACCTGCTGCCCGGCTGGGCCGGTTTCATCGGCGGCGTGATCGAGTCCAGCCGGCTCACCCCCACCGCCAGCCGCGAGGACCTCCAGCGCGACGAGCACTACCGCGCGCTGCAACGGGCCCTCGCCGACGCCGTCGTGGACGGCCTGTACGAGACGGCCCGGCTGCGGCCCGCCGTCTGGCGCCGGATCCTCACCCGGCACGGCCAGGAGCTGCTCGGCGCCGCGCTCTGCGACGACCGGCTGTTCACCCTGCTCGCCGACGACGTCCCGGTGCCCACCTCGCAGGGCGACCTCACCGCGGGCGGCCTGCGGGCGGCCGGCGGGGGCGCGGTGCACGTCGCGCTCGGCAGCGGCGGCGGCTTCGAGGAGATGCTGTACCGGGCGATGCGCGTCCCGATCGCCCGCGGCGACCGCTACGCCGTACTGCCGTTCCTGCGCCGCTACGCCCAGTTGCGCGGCTGCCGGCTGGTCGAGCTGGGCAGCGAACAGGGCAACCGGGAACTGTTCCGCGACCCGGAGCGGCCGCTGCCGCCCGAGGACGCGGCCTGGCTCGCCGGCGCCCTCGCCGACCAGGGGGAGCAGCTCGTCCCGGCCCGCTTCGACCCGCCCGGCCTGCCGCTGGTCCTGGTGCCCGACCGGGAGGCCGAGTTGAAGGCCCGGATCGAGGACGACCAGGCCGACGCCCGGATCCCGTCCGCCGCGCTGCGGCTGGCCCGGGCGTTCACCGCCCGCACCGACGGCGCGGTCAAGGCCCGGCTCTACCTCAACCTGGACTGCCCGGCCGTGCGGGACCTGCTCGCCGCCTACCGCACCGGCCACACCGGCAGCGCCACCGCGGCCGGGCTGCTCCGCTCGCTCAAGGTGATCATGGCGGCGGCCTCCACCGGCCCCGCCGAGGGGGACCTCGGCGCCGCGCTGGCCGGCATCGGCACCGCCGTCTCCGCCCTCACCGCCGCCGTCCCGCCCGGCCTGCCGGACGTCCCGGACAGCCCCGGCGCGCTCCGGGGCGAGGCGTGACGGCCGACTCCCCGGCCGACGCCCAGCCCTCCGCCCAGCCGGACGCCCCGGCGGGCAGACCCGCGGGCAGACCCGCGGGCAGACCGGCCGCCGCCCCGCCGGGCGCCCCGACAGCGGCCCACGCCAGACCACACACCAGCACCACGCAGGGGGAACAGCCATGACCACCGACATCTGGGCCTGGGTGCGCGACACCCACCAGCAGCTGCGCGAGGCCGGCCACGCACGGCTCGCCGACGCCATGTACGAGCTGCCCGAACACGCCACCGAGGGCCGCAACGAGCAGCTCGACGCGGTCTTCCCGGAGGCGGTCGCCTCCGCCCGGGCCCTCGGCCTGCCCTGGGTCGAGGTCTACCTGCGGCACTGGCGGATGCAGAACCTGCTGAACAAGCGCCAGCAGGGCGAGTCGGTGATGCCCGAGGCGGTCGACCTGCTGGAGTTCGCCCACCGGGAGGAGACGGCCGGCTGCCCGCAGTCCGTCTGCGTGGTGCAGGACTTCGCGATCTGCCACGCCCGGGTCGACGGCCCCGGGTACGTGGCCGAGCGCCTGGAGGTGGTCGGCGAGACACTGGAGCGGATCGAGCCCGGCCGGGCCTGCTTCGACTGCCTCTCCCGCGAGTACTCCGACGCCCTGGAGGACGACGGCCGGGCCGCCGACGCGCTCGCCCACCTGGACACCGCCTCCGCCCGGATGCAGGCGGCCGGCCAGCAGGTCTCGCTGCGCTTCCACCGAGCCCGGGCCGGCACCCTGCACCTGCTGGGCCGGCACGAGGAGGTGCTCACCCTGCTGGACACCACCGACCGGACCGCCAGGGCCAGGGGCGAGGAGCTCGACGAGAGCGACCGGCGCTGGGGCGACCTGCTGCGGGCCCGCGCGCTCGCCTCGCTCGGGCGCACGCCGGAGGCGCTCGCCCTGCTGCCCGCCCGGGCCGAGGCCGAGCGGCACGCCGACCTGCGCGAGACCTGGACCCGGACGGTCGAGCTGCTGGTCGCGGCCGGGGCCTGGGAGAACGACGCCGAGCTGGGCGCCGTGCTGGCCGGCTGGGTCGGCTACCTGGACACCACCGGCTCGCACCGCCCCTGCGTGGACCTGCTGCTGGCGGCGGGCCGGCTGGCCCTCGCCCGCGGCGCCCGCACGGTGGCGCTGACGCTCGCGGCCACCGGGGAGCGCAAGCTGGCCCGGCTGCGCCGCACCGAGGGCGTGGCCGGGGAGGTCGCGGCCCTGCGCGCGGCCGCCGAGGCGCTGCCGGTGCCCGAGCTGCCCGTCCCGCCCGGCGAGCTGGCGGCGTACCTGGCCGAGGCGGAGGTGCCGGTCGAACTCGGTGCCGACCTGCTCGCCGTCGCCCTGGAGCGGTACCGGGGCGAGCCCGCCGGCGCCACCGGGCTGGCCGTGCCGCTGGCCACCGTGCTCGGCGGGCTGGGCCACGCCCGGGCCGCCGCCGACCTGCTGTGGCAGCGGCTGGACGTCGACCCGGGTAGTGAGCACCTGGTCGGCACGCTCGGCCAGCTGCTGATCGAGGCCGGGGACGCCGAGGGGATCCGCCGGCTCGCCGACCGGCTGGCCGCGACCGCCCCGGCCGACGCGCACTGGATCCGCGCCCGCTGGGCCGCCGCCGAGGGCCGCTGGGCCGAGGTGCTGGAGCAGTGCGGGGCGATCCTGGCGCTGGAGGCGAACCGGATCAACACCCGCCGGCTGGCCGCGGCCGCCGCCACCGAGCTGGGCGACCACGCCACCGCCCAGCGCCTCTACCAGGAACTGCTGGAGCACGCCCTGTCCGCCGAGGAGGCGGGGGAGGAGCAGCTCCACCGGACGGTCCAGGAGCCCGACCTCTGGCACCTGGTCACCGCCGCCACCGCCAACCGGGACTGGGCCGTGGTCCGCTCCACCGGTGCCCGGATCGGCATCGAGTTCGACGAGCCCGAGGGCCCGGTGGACGAGGAGTGGCAGCTGGTCACCGTCCGCGCCACCCGCACCAACGGTTCGACGGCCGACCTGCCCGCCGTCCGCACCGGCCCGGCGACCGCCCGGATCCTGCCGGTGCTCGGCGACGACCTCACCCTCAACCACGGCGACGTGGTGGTCTTCGCCCCGGCCCTGCTGGAGGCCCCGCCGGCCGAGGACGCCCCGGAACCGGAGCGGGCGAACTGGCGCCCGGTCTTCGCCCTGCTGACCCTGCTCGACCCGGCGGGCTTCACCACGTACTGGATCGACGGCGCCTGGCCCGGCGACGAGGCCTGGTCCGGCTTCCGGGACGACCTGCGGGCGGCCGGCTACGCGGTCTGGGCGTACAGCGGGGAGCAGTACCGGATCACCGACCCGACGGAGGACGACGGCTCGCTGCCCGGCGTGTACGCCGCGCTCGGCGTCCCGCCGACCGCCTCGGCGCAGGCGGCCGACGCGCTGCTGCACGAGCTCACCGCCGGCTGGGCCCACCCGCTGGCCTGGCTCGACCTGGCCGACGCGGCCGGGGCGGACCTCGGCCGGCACGCCGGGATCGTCGAGCGCTACGACCTCTGAGCCGGCCCGCCCCCAGGCCCCGCCCCTGGTCGGTTCCCCGGCCCGTTCCCCGGCTCGTGCCCCGGCCGGTCCGCACCTCCGGGCCGGCCGGGGAACCATCACCGTCCCCGGCGAGTCTTTGTCATTGCTTTACCATGACATTGCCAAGACTCGACCTCCAGGAGAGCCAGCACCGTGACCAGCATCGCCCTCGGCCCGTCCTGGCTCGATCCGACCACCCTGATCTCCACCTTCGGCCTGGTCGGCATCCTGGCCATCGTCTTCGCCGAGTCCGGCCTGCTGATCGGCTTCTTCCTCCCGGGCGACTCGCTGCTGTTCACCACCGGCCTGCTGGTGGCCGGCGGCACCTACCTGCACCAGCCGCTCTGGCTGGTCTGCACGCTGATCGTGCTGGCCGCGATCGCCGGGGACCAGGTCGGCTACCTGTTCGGCCGGAAGGTCGGGCCGGGCCTGTTCCGCCGCCCCGACTCCAGGGTCTTCAAGCAGGAGAACGTCGAGAAGGCCGCCGCCTTCTTCGAGCGGCACGGCCCCAAGGCGATCGTGCTGGCCCGCTTCGTGCCGATCGTGCGCACCTTCACCCCGATCGTCGCCGGGGTGAGCAGGATGAACTACCGCAGCTTCGTGCTGTTCAACGTGGTCGGCGGGGTGCTGTGGGGCGCCGGGGTCACCGTGCTCGGCTACTTCCTGGGCCAGATCCCCTTCGTCCGGGACAACATCGAGGCCATCCTGGTCGGCATCGTGCTGGTCTCCGTGGTCCCGGTGGCGGTCGAACTGCTCCGGGCCCGCCGTTCCGGAGCGCGCGACACCGCGGGCCGCCGCGCCGGGTAGGCGTCCGGGGGTGCCGCCGCCGGACGTCGCGTACATGTGCGTCCGGCTGTTCGATCAGGCAAGGTGTATCCGGAGATCGAACGGTGGCCGACGGCCACCAGGGGTGGCGAGGAGCGGAAGTGCCTAAGCGGGGCCGACCGGGTGCGGGCAAGCGGGCGAGGGGAGGCCGGGCGGTCCGCCAGGTGCGGCAGACACCGCCGCAGCCGGTGCACCCCGCCGAGGCGCCGCCCACCGAAGGCCTGCTCGGCTACCCGGCCCCGGTCGTCGAGCCCACCACCGTGGTGCCGCTGCTCCCGCCGGTAACGGAGACCAAGGGCCTGCTGGCCCCCGAGCCCGCGCCGGAGTCCGGGGCCGGTGTCGGTGTCGGGGCCGGGGCCGGGACGCCGCCGGAGCCGCTGGAGCCGCACCCCGAGCTGGCCATCGACCTGCGCCCCCGGGACAGGGACGCCGAGGAGCCCCCGGCCGGGCGCCCGGCCCCCGAGCGCCCCGCGGCCGCCCGCCCCCCGCGCCGCCGCTCGGTCGCCGAGGACACCCTCACCCCCGAGGAGTGGCGCGCCGCCGGCTACACCCCGCCCACCGGCATCCCGATCCCCGAGCTGACCGCCGGCGCCCCCGGCGAAGCGCCCTGGCCGGACCGGATGCGCACCCTGCTGCGCACCCCGATGTCCGAGCGCCCCGCCTTCGAGCGCACCGCCCGCGAGATGCACCCCTCGGCGGCCGCCGCCCGCAATGTCCCCCGCATCCTCGACCTGACGCTGCGCATCGGCGAGCTGCTGCTGGCCAGCGGCGAGGCCGCCGAGGACGTCGAGGCGGCCATGCTCGGCATCGCGCACGCCTACCGGCTGGACCACTGCGAGCCGCAGGTCACCTTCACCCTGATCGGCATCTCGCACCAGCCCTCGCTGGTCGAGCCGCCGGTCACGGCCGACCGCGTGGTGCGCCGCCGCACCTCCGACTACACCCGGCTGAACGCGGTCTACCAGCTGGTGGCGGACATCACCGCGGAGCAGGTGACGGTCAACGACGCCTACCGCCGGCTCGCCGCGATCCGCCGCAACCGGCACCCGTACCCGGCCTGGTTCCTCGCCCTGACCACCGGTCTGCTGGCCGGCGCGGCGACCTTCCTGGTCGGCGGCCGGCTCGACGACAAGGCCTGGCTGGTCTTCGGCAGCGCCTTCGTCGCGGCCGTCCTCGGCGACCGGCTGGCCTCGGCGCTGGCCAAGCGCCGGCTGCCGGAGTTCTACCAGTTCGTGGCGGCCGCGATGCCGGCCGCCGCGTCCGGGATCATCCTGTCCTTCAACGACTGGGGCCTGCGCGGCTCGGTGGTGATCACCGGCGGCCTGTTCGCCCTGCTGCCCGGGCGCGCCCTGGTCGCGGCCGTCCAGGACGGCCTGACCGGCTTCTACATCACCGCCGCGGCCCGGCTGCTGGAAGTGATCTACCTGGTGGCGGGCATCGTGATCGGCGTGATCATGATCCTCTACCTGGGCGTCGGCTTCGAGGCGAAGCTCAAGCCGGACGAGAGCCTGGTGGGCATCAGCTACCCGCCGGTCCAGATGGTCGCCGCGATGGTGCTGACCCTGGCCTTCGCCACCCTGCTGCAGACCGACCGCCGCACCCTCGCCCTGGTCACCCTCAACAGCGGCATCGGCTGGGCCAGCTACGGCGCGCTGGTGTACAACGCGCACGTCAACCCGATCGCGGCCACCGGGGTGGCGGCCGGCCTGGTCGGCCTGTTCGGCCAGCTGATGGCCCGGGCCCGGAACGGCTCGGCGCTGCCGTACGTTACCGCCGCGATCGGCCCGCTGATGCCCGGTTCGGCGCTCTACCTCGGGATGCTGGCCTTCGCCCAGGGGCACTCCAGCACCGGCCTGGTGTCGGTGTTCCGGGCGGCCGCGATCGCGATGGCGCTGGCCATCGGGGTGAACCTCGGCGGGGAGATCGCCCGGCTGTTCCTCAAACTGCCGGTGGGCGCCGAGCTGCCCTCGCTCTACCCGGTGGTGCCCCGCCGGGCGGCCAAGCGCACCCGGGGGTTCTGACCGCGCGTTGAGCCCGGTGACGGATTCCGAGCGGGGTCCGTGTTGGGCGGCTATTGGGCCCCGGGCCATGTCACGGCAGGCAGGACGCAGGACCAGGAACGAAGGTAAGACCCATGACGGCAATGCTGGACAGCTACCGCGAGCACATCGTCAACACGCACAAGCAACCGCTGTTCCTGCTGCTGGTCGGCTTCATCACCTCCTTCGTCTTCATCCGGTTCAGCGTGCGGATGATCCGCGCCAAGGTGCGCTGGTGGCCCGGCAACGTCACCCCCGGCGGCCTGCACATCCACCACATGGTGTTCGGCCTGGGCTTCCTGCTGGTCGGCGGCATCGGGGTGTTCGCCACCTACGGCGGCACCCCGTGGATCGACTGGTTCGGGCTGGCCTTCGGCATCGGCTGCGGCCTGGTGCTGGACGAGTTCGCGCTGATCCTGCACCTGGACGACGTGTACTGGAGCGAGCAGGGCCGCAAGTCGGTGGACGCGGTGATCTTCGGCATCCTGTTCACCGCCCTGCTGCTGATCGGGTACGTGCCGCTCGGCGTGGTGCCCGGCGAGGACACCCGGTGGGGCCTGATCACCGTCATCTCGGTGAACGCGCTGGCCTCGGTGATCACCCTGCTCAAGGGCAAGGTGTGGACCGGACTGCTCGGGATCATGGTCCCCGGCCTGTCCTGGATCGGCGCGATCCGGCTGGCCCGCCCGAGCAGCCCGTGGGCCCGCTGGCGGTACACCACGCGCCCCCGCCGCCGGGCGCGTGCGCTGCGGCGCGAACGCCTGCTGCACCGGCGCGCGGACCGGGCCCGCACCTGGCTCTTCGACCTGATCGCCGGCGCGCCCGACAAGGTGCCCGCCAACCACCCGGCCGCCCACCGGGTCGCCGAGCGGATGGCCGCCCGGGCCTCCGCCCACCTCGACGCCCACGCCGCCCGGGCGCTGTCCCGCCGCCGGGCCCGGCTGGCCGACCGCCGCTCGGCCGCGACCGCCGGGGCGGCGGCGAAGGCGCCCGCGGCGCACCCGCAACCGGCCGAGGGGCCCGCCGAGGGCGTGCCGGCCCGCTCGGCCGGGGCCCGGCAGCGCCGCCGTACGGTCCGCGCCGGGCGCAACCGGACGTACGCGGTCGGCCCGACCGGCCTGGAGCGCCGCCCCGGCCGACACCCCCACCTACGGACGAAGACCCGCCGGATCCACCGCTAGTTCGTATACCGTGTGCGCCTGGGCGACGGTGACACCTGGTCGGATCATCGGATGGTCACCCGGCCGGCGGAGCGCGTTCGAGGTGTGAAAACCCTCGGAGTTGAGAACATGATCGGCGAGTGACCGTTCTGTCACGTGATGGGATGATTCGTCGGATCCCCCGCCGCCCGACCGCAGCCCCGCAGGCCGTGCGCCGCCCGGCCACCGCCGTCATCCCCTCCGGACCGTGAGAAGGGATGTCTCGTGGCGCGCAGGATCCTGCCGACCCTCCTGTTGTCCCTCACCGCCCTGCTCGGGCTGCTCCCCGCCGCCCAGGCGGCCCCGGTACAGCCGGAACCGGCGCGGCCCGCCCCGGCGCAGGCCGAACCCGCGCAGGCCGAACCGCCGGCCGCAGCGACCCCGGCCGGCCAGGACCCGTACCCCTCCGCCGAGGAGATCGACCGCTCCCGCACCGAGGCCGACGGCAAGGCCGCCTCCGCCGCCGCGCTGGAGACCGCGCTCACCGCCGCCCGCACCGAACTCGACCGGGCCGCCCGCGGTGCCGAGCAGGCCGTCGAGGCCTACAACGGCGCCCAGCTGGCCCTCACCCGGGCCCGCACCGAGGAGACCGCCGCCAACCGGCGCGCGGCCGCCGCCGAGGCCGAACGCTCCGAAGCCGCCGACGACGCCGCCCGGCTCGCCGCCGAGACGTACCGGCAGGGCGCGGGCGCCGAACTCTCCGCCCTCAACGCCCTGCTCGGCGCCCACGGGCCGCGCGAGGCGAGCGCCCGCGCCGCCGTCGTCGGCGTGGTCAGCGAGCGCACCCGGCAGATCCTGGACGCCGCCACCTCCACCGCCGCCACCGCCCGCACCGCCTCGGCCGCCGCCCGCACCGCCACCGCGGCCGCCGAGAAGGCCGCGACCGAGGTCGGCGCGGCCAGGACCAGGGCCGAACAGCGGCTCGCCGCCCAGCAGGCCGAGGTCGCCGCGGCCGGCCGCCACCGGGAGCAACTGCTCACCGAACTCGCCGCCGCCCGCAACACCACCGTCGAGCTGGAGCGCAAGCGGAGCGAGGCCCTGGAGGCGATCGCCGCCCACGAGGCCGAGGCGGCCGCCCGGGCCGCCGCCGAACGGGCCGCAGAACAGGCCGCCCGGGAGGCCGAAGCCGCCGCGGCCGAGGCCGCCAGGGTCCAGGCGCCGCCCGACTCCCGCCCCTGGTCGGCCGAGGGCGCGGCCGCCGCGATCGCCTTCGCCCGCTCCAAGATCGGCCTGCCCTACATCTGGGGCGGCGAGGGGCCGGAGGGCTACGACTGCTCCGGGCTGACCATGATGGCCTGGCGCGAGGGCGGCAGGCAGCTCAACCACTTCGCCGCCGACCAGTACGCCCAGTCCACCCCGGTCACCTACCGCCAGCTGCGCCCCGGCGACCTGGTCTTCTGGACCGACACCGGCCGTTCCGCCGACATCCACCACGTCGGCCTCTACATCGGCGACGACCAGATGATCGAGGCCCCGAGGGTCGGCATGCCGGTCAAGCAGACCAGCCTCTGGATCATGGGCACCCCGGACTACTACGCCCGGCCCTGACCCCCGCCGTCCCGGGCGCCGGTGTCGGAGGCCTCCGTTAGCGTGGCCGCTCCGACCACTCCCGAGGAGGAACCGTGCGGCTGAGGAACGTGGCAGCGGGCGACGTCGAGGCGTACGTCCGGATGCGCTGCGACGAGGCGATGATGGCCGAGTTGGGCGGCCCGCTGCCCCGGGAGCAGGTGGAGGAGCGGCTGCGCAAGGACCTCCGGCTGGTGGCGGAGGACGGCGCCTGGATCAAGGCGATCGTGCCGGACGGCGCCGAAGACGGTGCGGCGGCCGGGGTGGTGACGCTCTGGCAGGAGGAGGACGGCGCGACCGTCTCCGAGATCGGCTGGATGGTGCTGCCCGCGTTCCAGGGCCGCGGCCTGGCCAAGGCGGCGGTCCGCCGGGTGCTGGACGCCGCGGCGGCGGACGGCCGCTGGGGCGAGGTGCACGCCAGCCCGGGGACGACCAACGGCCCGTCCAACGGGATCTGCCGCGCGCTCGGCTTCCGGCTGCTCGGCGAGCGGGACGTCGACTTCGGGGACCGCGTCCTGCGGACCAACCACTGGGTGGTGACGCCGGGCGAGCACCGCCGGGCGCCGGACGGCCTGGGGTCGGACACGGATTAATTGGGGTGCTCGGCCCCGGCCACCGCCCGTACGGTGGCCGGATGCACAACGACAGTGATCACACGGCCCCCGAGACGGTCAACGGGATCCAGGTCCGGGCCGTAGCCGTGGACGAAGTGGAGGAGTGGAACCGGGCGCTGAACTTCGGCTTCCTGCGCCCGCACGCGGGCGTCGCGCCGGAGCTGCGCCGCCGGCAGTGGCAGCCGGGCCGGATGGTGGCCGGCTTCGACGGGGACCGGCAGATCGCGACCTTCCGCAGCTTCGACGTCGACCTCACCGTGCCCGGCGGAGCCGTGGTCCGGGCCGACGCGATCACCAACGTCACGGTCAGCGCCACCCACCGCCGCCGGGGCCTGCTCAGCGCGATGATGCGCCGCGACCTCGCCGCGGCCGCCGGGCGCGGCTGCGCCGTCGCCGTCCTGATGGCCGCCGAGTACAACATCTACGGCCGGTTCGGCTTCGGCCCGGCCACCCGCGGCAGCGGCTGGGACATCGACCTGAGCCGCACCCGCGGACTGCGCGAGGGCCTGCCGGGCGTACCCGGCGGCCGGACCGACTTCGTGACCCTGGCCGAGCAGGCCGAGCTGGGCGCCGAGCTGTACGACCGCTGGCGGCTCACCCAGCCGGGCGCGATCGCCCGGGACGAGATCTGGTGGGAGCGCCACACCAACCGGATCCAGGTGCCGGGCGACACCTTCAAGGAGCCGTTCACCGCCGTCCACCGGGACGCCGACGGCACGGTCACCGGGATGGTCGTCTACCGGATCGAGAACAAGTGGGACGGCGCCCACCCCGACGCCACCCTCACGGTGGAGGACTTCATCGCCCTCGACCTGCCCACCGCCGTCGCACTGTGGTGCCTGGTGCTGAGCGTCGACTGGGTGCGCAAGGTCGTGGTGGCGGGCCTGGCCCCGGACGACCCGCTGCCGCTGCTGCTCCAGGACCCGCGCGCGGCCGTCCCGCGCAAGGACAACGCCGACGCGATGTGGCTGCGGCTGCTGGACGTCGAGGCCGCCTTCGGCGCCCGCGCGTACGGTGCGCCCGGCCGGGTGGTGCTGGAGGTCGAGGACGAGCTCGGCTACGCCTCCGGCCGCTTCGCGATCGAGGTCGCCGAGGACGGCACCGGCCGCTGCGTCCGGACCACCGACGAGGCCGACCTCGCCCTGGGAGCTTCGGAGTTGGGCTCGCTCCAGCTGGGCGCCGAGACGGCCCCGCGACTGGCCGCGGCCGGTCTGGTCACCGAGCTTCGCCCGGGGGCGGCCGCCGCCGCCGACCTGCTGCTGCGCACGCCGCTGCGGGCCTGGACGCCGACGGACTTCTGAGCGGCGCGAACGACGATGCCGGGAACGACAGTGCCGGGAACGACAGTGCCGGGAACGACGCCGGAGGCCGGCCCGCAGTGTGCGGGCCGGGCGCCCGGGGGCATCAAGACGTTCCCGGCGCCCCCTGATTTAGGGCGGGATTGCCAATCCTGGGGGTATTTAATTAGTGA
>NZ_JBHYGR010000080.1:29409-30444 GCF_042738155.1 Kitasatospora sp. NPDC059088
CGGGCGGAGTCCACCTCCCGGGCGGGGGGCGGGCCGGCCCCGCCGCTCGGGGGCGGCGGGCGGGTAGGGGCCGCGCCCCCCCACCCCCCGCCCCCCCGCACCCCCGCGCGCCCCCACCCACTCGCCGCCACCCCCCCCCGGAGCCCGGCCCGCAGTGTGCGGGCCGGCCTCCGGCGGTCACAACTCGTGCCCGGCCGCGCCTACTTGACGGCCGTCTTGCCGATCGTGGGCAGGATGAAGTCCTGGATCAGCCCCTTGGCGTCCCGCACGATCGGCCGGAACACCCGGTAGCGCGAGAGGTTGATCACCCGGGCGGCCATCGGCGTCGAGCGCCGGACGAACTCCCTGGTGCGCTCGGTGTCCTCCGTCCGGTCGAAGACCCAGTAGAGCACCACGACCATCAGGTGCAGCCAGAGCACGTCCGGCAGCAGCTCGACGAGTTCGGCGTCCAGCTTCGGCGCCAGCTCCGAGCCCTGGAGGACTTCCCGGAACAGGTCGACGGCCACCGCCCGGGCCGGGTGGGACTCGTTGGAGAACGGGCTGAGCGAGCTGGTCGGGTCGGCCGCGGTGCGGAAGAACTGCGCGGCGAACTCGTGGTACGGCGCGGCCGTGTCCAGCCAGGAGTCCAGCGCGATCTGCAGCCGCTCGGCGAAGTCCCGGGTGTGGGCCATGCGGAGCCTGGCCTCGGCCGCGTGGTCGTGGGTCATCCGGTCGTAGAACCCCTGGATCAGGAATTCCTTGGCGGAGAAGTAGTAGTAGGCGTTGCCGACCGACACGCCCGCCTCGGTGGCGATGGCGCGCATCGTCGTCTTCTCGTAACCCCGGTCCTGGAACAGCCGCATGGCCGTCTCCAGGATCAGCGCCCGGGTCGCCTCGCTCTTGTCGGTCTTGGGCTGGGCCCGGCCGCCGGGCATGGGCCCGCCGTCCGTGCCGGGGGGGGGCGCGGCGGGGGGCGCCCCCCCCCCCCCCGGCGGGGGGGGGGGGGCGGGGGGGGGGGGGTCTTATAAAAAAATGAAGCGGGCCACGACAAAACAA
>NZ_JBHYGR010000080.1:30454-30767 GCF_042738155.1 Kitasatospora sp. NPDC059088
TTTACACCCCCCCGCCGCATTCCGACATTTCTTTGGGTCTCGGGGGCTGGCATTTGTTTATAAGAGACTGGGCCCGCGGGGCGGGCGGGGGGGGGCGGGGGGGGCGCCCCCACCCTTCTCGCCGTCCGTTCGGTTCGTCGCTGCCAGGTCGTCCACAGGCACGAGCCTAACCGGAGACGAGGTTCCACCCGGTGTCGGTGCTGTCGGTGTTGGGGGGGGGGGGGGGCCCCCCCCCCCCCCCCCCGCGCTCCCCCACCCACCCCCACAGGAGAGCTCAGAGTGTAAGAAGGGGAGAGAAGATGATTGGGGTAGA
>NZ_JBHYGR010000080.1:30777-40911 GCF_042738155.1 Kitasatospora sp. NPDC059088
GCGGGGGTGTGGTGCGGGGGCGGGAGCGGCGGCCCCCCCCCCCCGCCCCGCCCCCCCCCCCCACGAAACCGTCCCCCGTCATTTCGAACGCGTTCAAAATCTTGGCAGAACTGTAGACGTTACGGTTGAACATGTTCAACTCCATCTTCGTGGGAGGCTCGTCACATGACCGGTCCTGAACGGACCACCATTCGGTACGGCGGAGCGCAGGACGCCGCGGACGTCGCGGACCTGCATGCCGAGAGTTGGCGCACCAGCTATCGCGGGATGGTCCCCGACGAGGCGATCGGGGACGGACTGGCCGCCCAGCGGCGCGAACTGTGGGAGCTGCGCCTGGCGGTGGACTACGGGCCGCCGGAGAACACGCCCGTGCTGTTGGTCGCCGAACGGGCCGGTGAGCCGGCCGGGTTCGTCTATCTGGTGCCGCAGGCCGACGGACGGGTGCTGGTGGACAACCTGCACGTCCGCCCGGGCCTCACCGGCGGGGGCATCGGCCGGCACCTGCTGGCCGCCGCCCGCGCCGAACTCGCCGAGCGGTTCCCCGCCGCCGAGCTGTACCTGGAGGTGCTGCGCGCCAACACCCGCGCGATCGCCTTCTACGAGCGCGAGGGCGGCGTGCGGATCGCGGCGCAGGAGGGCGTGTTCCCGGGCGGTTGGGTGCTGCCCGAGTACGTCTACGCCTGGCCGGCCGCGAACGCCCGGCCGGAGAACGGTCGGTCCGCGAGCGCCCGGCCGGAGAACGGTCGAACGGAGCACGCCCGGCCCGAGGGCGGTCGGTCGGTGAGCGGTCAGTCGATGTCGTAGACCGTCACCGGCACGCCGCGCGCCGAGAGTCGGGCCGCCACCAGCGGCTCGACCTTCTCCCAGCGCCCGCCCGCCAGTCCGCAGCCGATCCGCGGCATGTGGACGGAGGCGCCGAGTTCGAGCGCGCGCCCGCCCAGGGCCGCCAGCCCGGTGTCGATGGCCTCGTACCGCACGGGCACCCCGGTGGAGCGCCCCGTCCGGATGCCGCGCTGGCCGACCAGGTTGGCCACCCAGACGAACGGCTCGACCTGCACCAACTGCAGGGCGCCGAGGCCGAAGTCGTTCTTCGCCCGCTCCCGGTGCCACCGCCGGAAAGCGGCTTCGGGTTCGGGCCAGCGTCTGGAGAGCGCGAGCACGAAGCCCTTGCCCCAGCCGCCGAGGTCGTTGCAGACGTGCGCGATCACCTTCACGCCCTTGCCCTGGGGCGTGGTGGCATCGCCTCGGACGTAGGTGATTTCCGCCATGACTCGAAGTTAGACGGAGGCACTGACAACCCGCGCCCCATTTTCCGCGGGGCCGGACGCCCGCAGGTGCCGCCGCCCGGCCGACGCGATCAGCAGGGCGAGCGCGGCGGCCCCGGCGGGCAGGACGTAGCCGGTGCCGGGCGCGGCCCGCTCGGCGAGCGTCCCGGCGAGCGCCGCCCCGGCCGAGATGCCGACCACGATGCCGGACACCGCCACCGCCATCCCCTCGTTGAACTGCCGCTGCGGCAGCAGCTCCTGGACCAGCGTCATGCCGGTCACCATGGTCGGCGCGGTGGCCGTGCCGGCCGCGAACAGTGCCGCGCCGAGGGCCACCGGCCCGGCCCCGCCGAGCCCGGCGGCGAGCGGCAGCAGCAGGACCGCGGCCATCGCCGCCACCCCGAGCAGGAAGCGCGCCCCGGGGGCCCGGCGCGGGGTCAGCAGCCCGAACAGCAGCCCCGCC
The DNA here is from genome assembly GCF_042738155.1 of Kitasatospora sp. NPDC059088. Taxonomy (NCBI): domain Bacteria; kingdom Bacillati; phylum Actinomycetota; class Actinomycetes; order Kitasatosporales; family Streptomycetaceae; genus Kitasatospora; species Kitasatospora sp. NPDC059088. The sequence goes on from NZ_JBHYGR010000080.1 coordinate 32,506, forward strand.
AGGCAGGATCCGCCCGCGACCAGGGCCAGCAGCGGGCCGGCCGCCGCCTTGTGTCCGAGCGCGTCGGCGTAGGCGACGGTGGTGATCTCGGTGGCGCCGAAGACCGTGCCGGTGGCGAGGAAGGTCAGCGCCAGCACCCGCAGCCCGGGCACCCGCAGCGGGGAGCCGTGCCGCTCGCCGGTCGGGGCCGGTGCCGGCAGCGGCGGTTCGGTGCCCCGCTGGGCGGCGAACAGCAGGGCGCCGGCGGTGCCGACGGTGCCGGCGGTGAGCAGCCCGGCCTCCGGGGCGATCGTGGTGCAGAGCACCATCGCGAGCACCGGCCCGGCCATGAAGCAGAGTTCGTCCAGGGCCTGTTCGAGGGAGTTGGCCAGGTGCCGGGCGGCCGGGTCGTCCCGGTGCAGGTGCGCCCAGCGGGACCGGGCCATGCCGCCGAGGTTGGGCGCGGCGGCGCAGGCGGCCCAGCAGGCGTACAGGGTCCAGTCCGGGGCGCCGAGCCGGACGCAGAGCAGCAGGGCGGCGAGCGGAACGGCGTTGTACAGCGCGGCCGGCACCGTGACCCGCGACTGCCCGTACCGGTCCACCAGGCGGCCGAGCAGCGGCATCCCGATCGCCCCGGTGGCCAGCCCGGCCGCCGAGACCGTCCCGGCCAGCGCGTACGAGCCGCGCCGTTCGGCGAGCAGCACCACCAGCGAGACGCCGTTCATCGACAGTGCGATCCGGCCGAGCAGCCCGGCCAGGGTGAAGGCGGTGGCGCCGGGGGCCGCGAACAGCCGTCGGTAGGAGGCGAGGAGGGCGCGCGGGGGCAATCGGGCTCCTGGGGCGCAGGGCGGGAGGGGGATGCGCCCAGCCTCGCGGTGCGCTCCGACCGGCGTCCAACACCTGTTCCGCCGCAGTCACAACACGGTGTTGTTAATCTGCCGCCCATGCCCCGTGACCTGCACCCCCGACTGCTCCGCGGCTTCGTCGCGACCGCCGAGACCCTGCACTTCGGCCGGGCCGCCGAGCGGCTGTACGTCGCCCAGCAGGCACTCAGCCGGGACGTCCGCACGCTGGAGGGCCTGCTCGGCGAGGCACTGTTCACCCGCACCACCCGCAGCGTCGACCTCACCCCGGCCGGGCGCCGGCTGCTGCCCGGGGCGCGCCGGCTGCTCGCCCTGCACGACGACCTGCTCGCCGGGTTCGGCGCGGGCGCCGGTGCCGCCGCCAGGCCGCTGCTGCTCGACCTCAACAGTGACGTCACCGGCCCGGACCTGACCGCCGACCGGGTGCTGCAACGGGCCCGCACCGCCTGGCCGGAGGGCGAGCTGCTGGCCCGCTTCCACGGCGGTCTGGCCGCGGCCGCCGACGAACTGCTGGCGCACCGGCTGGACGCCTCGTTCGGCCGCTTCGCCGGACTGCCCGCCCCGGTGCGCGGCCGGCTCGCCCAGCGGCCCGTACGGCTGGAGCGGGTCTCGGTGATGATGGCGGACACCCACCCGCTGGCCGGCCGCCCGGCGCTGCGCCCGGCCGATCTGCTCGGGCACCCGGTCGACATCTGCGCGGGCAACCCGGCCACCACCGAGTGGGCCGACCTCGGGGCCCGGCTGCTGCGCGAACACGGTCTGCGCGCGGCCGAGCCGTACGTCCCGCCGGTGGGCCCGGTCGAGACGGCCCGCTACCTGGCCCGGCACGGCGATCCGATGCTGACCACGGTCGGCGGGCCGAGCCTCCCGGGGGCGGTGAACGTCCCGCTGGTGGACCCGGTGCCGCTGAGTCTGGTGAGCCTGGTGCACCGGCCCGGGGAGCGCCGCCCGGGCCTGCTCGCGCTGGCCGCCGCGGCCGCCGAACTCGGCGCCGCCGAGGGCTGGTTGGACCGCCCGGCCGGCAGCTGGCTGCCCCCGGAGGACGCCGCGCTCATCGCGCGGACGTAGGGTCCGCAGATGTAGCACACCGCCCCTGCCCCGGGGGGACGGGCAGGGGCGGTGGGTCGTGGGGGCGGCACGGACCGCCGTGGCCGCGGACGGCCGGCTCAGGCCGCCTTGACGGCGGAGATGTCGAAGCTGAGCTTGACCTTCTCGCCGATCAGCACGCCGCCGGTCTCCAGGGCCGCGTTGTAGGTGAGGCCGAACTGGGTGCGGTCCACGACGGTCCGGCCCTCGAAGCCGACCCGCTCGGCACCGTAGGCGTCGGTGGCGCTGCCGGTGTAGTCGAGCTCCAGGACGACCGGGCGGGTGGTGCCCTTGATGGTCAGCTCGCCGGTCATCCGGTAGGAGTCGTCGCCGACCGCCTCGGCGGAGGTGCTGCGGAAGCGGATCTCCGGGTGGGTCTCGACCGCGAAGAAGTCGCCGGTGCGCAGGTGCTCGTCGCGCTGGGCCTGGTTGGTGTCGACGCTGGCGACCTTGATCACGAGCTCGGCGGAGGAGTTGTGCGGCTCGGCGCCGTCCAGGTGCAGCTTGCCCTCGTAGTCGGTGAAGCGGCCCTTGACGTTGGTGACCATCGCGTGGCGGACCGCGAAGCCGATCTCGCTGTGGGTGGTGTCGATCGCCCAGTCGCCGGTCAGGTGCGACAGGTCCGGGCCGGCCGGGGTCCGGACGGCGGTGGGGGTGGCGGTCTTGGTGCGGTTGAACAGGCCCATGGCTCCTCCTCGGGTTCGAAGCCATTTGTTTAGGCTTCAACTTCTTGGCTCCACCGTACGACTCTTTCGTTCAAGTTTCAACCACAACGGTCGAAGCACTCCGCCGAACCACCCGAACGGCCCAGCCGCCCGGCCCCACGGGCGCCGCCGGGCGGACCGACGGGCACTGTCCGACCCTCCGACTAGGCTGCGAAGGACGGTTCCCACCCGCCCCGAGAGGCCCCGCATGTTCGTCCTGCACGCACTCTGGCGGGCGGACGGACGGCTGGCCCTCTGGGCCGAGGACGCCCGCGCCCACCCCGGCGCCACCGATCACCTCCCCGACCGGCCCGCCCCGCGCGCCCACCCGTACGCCTGCCCGGCCGACCGCCTGGCCGCCGTGCTCGGCGGCATCGGGCCCGGCCTCGGCTGGCTCGCCGGGCAGGCCCCCGAGCGCTGGGCCACCCTGTTGCTGCCCACCGTCGGCCCCCTGCCCGCGCCCTCGCCCGACCTGCCGGTCACCCCGCCTCGCGGCGGCGCCGTGCTCACCCCCTGGCGGGTGCCCGCCCTGCTGTTCGAGGCCGGCGCCGCCGCCCAGCTGCTCGGCGAGGTCCACGACCCGCACTGGGCCGTCACCGACACCGACCTGCCCGGCACCGGCCGGGTCGAAGTGGTCTACGGGCCCTCGCTGCGCTGGCTCACCGGGGTGCACGACCTCGCCTGGCGGGCGGTCGGCCGGGGCCGGGTGCTGCCCCTGCCCGTCCTCGCCGACGGCCGGCCCCGGGCCCGCTGGCGGCCCGACCCCACCCCGGCCGGGCGCCGCGAGGCCGCCGCCCTGGCGGCCGGCTGCCCGCCCGTCCTGCTGGGCGAGTGGCCGACCGGCGCCGGCACCGGCGAGGCCCTGCTGGACGCCGCCCTGGGCGCCCTGGTCGACGCCGAGGCCCGGGCCGCCCTGGCCGACACCCCCTTCCCCGCCCCCGGCCCGGCCCCGGCCGACCGCTGGCTGCACGCCCTCGCCACCCCCTCCGGGGAGGTCGACGCCCCGCCCGGGGAGTTCGCCGAACTGCGCCGCCGGATCACCGACTGGTACGCCACCGCCGAGCCCGCCGACCCGGCCCTGCGGCTCTGCTTCCGCCTGGTCGAACCGCTCGGCCCCGCCGACGACGATCCGGACGGCAGCCCCTCCGACGACGCCTGGCGGCTGGAGTTCCTGCTCCAGGCCGTCGACGAGCCCTCCCTGCTGGTCCGCGCCGCCGAACTGCACGAGGGCGGCGCGGCCCACGCGGCCCTCGACCGCAAGCTCGCGCAGGTCGCCCCCGGGGGCGACCGGGCCGGCCCCGCCGACGTGCTGGTCGCCGAACTGGCCCGCGCCGCCCACCGCTGGCCCGCCCTGGACGGGCTGCGCCACCGCTCCCGCCCGTCCGCCCTGCCGCTCGACCGCGTCGGCGCGCTCGACTTCCTGCGCACCGCCGCGCCCGCCCTGGCCGGGGCCGGATTCGGCGTGCTGCTGCCCTCCTGGTGGCGCCGCCGCCCCCGGCTCGGCCTCACCCTGCGCGCCACCACCCCGTCCGCCCCCGGCACCCTCGCCGTCGCCAGCCAGGTCGACCGGGACGCCGTGGTCGCCTTCCGCTGGCAGGCCGCCCTCGGCCCGGACGGCACCCCGCTCACCGAGCAGGAGCTCGCCGAACTCGCCGCCGCCAAACAGGGGCTGGTCCGGGTCCGGGGCACCTGGCTGGAGGCCGACCCGGCCCAGATCGCCGCCGCACTGGCCTTCCTCACCGAGCAGCGCGACGGCCTGCTCGCCGCCGCCGACCTGCTGCGGCTCGCCCTCGACCCGGAGGCGACGGTCGCCGGGCTGCCGGTCACCGGCGTCCGGGCGGACGGCCCGCTCGGCGACCTGCTCGCCGGAACCGCCACCGCCACCCCCGAAGTCCCGGCCCTGCCACCGGACTTCCACGCCGAACTCCGCCCGTACCAGCAGCGCGGACTCGCCTGGCTCAGGACCATGTCCGAGCTCGGCCTCGGCGCCGTCCTGGCCGACGACATGGGCCTCGGCAAGACCGTCCAGACCCTCGCCCTGCTGGCTGCCGAACGGTCCGGGGCGGACGCCCCCACCCTCCTGGTCTGCCCGATGTCCCTGGTCGGCAACTGGCAGCGCGAGGCCGAGCGCTTCGCCCCCGGCCTGCGCCGCTACGTCCACCACGGCGCCGACCGCCTCGGCGGTGACCGACTCGCCGACGCCGTCGGGGGAGCGGACCTGGTCATCACCACCTACGGGCTGGTCCAGCGCGACCTCGCCGCGCTCCGCGCGATCCGCTGGCGCCGGGTGGTCGCCGACGAGGCGCAGCACATCAAGAACACCGGCACCGCCCAGTCCCGGGCGATCCGCGCGCTGCCCGTGGCCCGGCACCGGATCGCCCTGACCGGCACGCCGGTGGAGAACCGGCTCGCCGAACTGCACGCCGTGCTGGACTTCGCCAACCCCGGCCTGCTCGGCCCGGCCGAGCGCTTCAAGGAGCGCTACGCGATCCCGGTCGAACTGCACCGCAGCCCCGAACGCACCGCCGAACTCCGGCGCCGCACGGCCCCGTTCGTGCTGCGCCGGCTCAAGACGGACCCGGCGGTGGCGGCCGAGCTGCCCGCCAAGCAGGAGATGACCGTCTGGTGCAACCTCACCGCCGAACAGGCCGGCCTCTACCAGGCGGTGGTCGCCGACCTGCTCCAGCGGGTGGAGGGGATCCGGGGCGTGGAGCGGCGCGGCACGGTGCTGGCCGCGATCGGCAAGCTCAAGCAGGTCTGCAACCACCCGGCCCAACTGCTGCACGACGGTTCGCCGTTGGGCGAGCGCTCGGGCAAGGTCGCCCGGCTCGCCGAACTGCTGGAGGAGGCGCTGGCCGAGGGGGACCGCACCCTGGTCTTCACCCAGTACGCCGAGTTCGGCACCATGCTCCGCCCGTACCTGGAACGCCGCCTCGGCGAGGAGGTCCTCCACCTGTACGGCGGCGTCCCCCGCGCCCGCCGGGAGGAGCTGGTGGAGCGCTTCCAGGCCCCGGACGGCCCCCGGGTGTTCCTGCTCTCGCTGCGGGCCGGCGGCACCGGCCTCAACCTCACCGCCGCCAACCAGGTGATCCACCTGGACCGTTGGTGGAACCCGGCGGTCGAGGAGCAGGCCACCGACCGGGCCTTCCGGATCGGCCAGCGCCGCGACGTCCAGGTCCGCCGCCTGGTCTGCGTCGGCACCGTCGAGGAGCGGATCGACGAAATCCTCACCGCCAAACGCGCGTTGGCCGACACCGTGGTGGGCGCGGGGGAGCACTGGCTCACCGACCTCCCCGCCGAGGCCCTGCGCGAACTGGTCACCCTCACCCGCGAGGACGCCGTCGCCGAGGAGGACGCATGACCGACCAGGCACCGCCCCCGAAGGCCCCGATGGTCAACGTCGCCGCCTACTGGCGCGGCGACTTCACCCTGTCGCCGACCCCGGACGAGGAGCCGGTCGAGCCCTCGCTGCACCGCCTCGGCCGCTCCGGCATCACCGTCCACGGCCGCGACCTGGCGACCCTGCTCGCCCCCGTCTACGAGGCCTTCCGCTCCTGAGGTAGCGTCCCGAACGTGACCGACACCCCCGACACCCGGCTCGCCGCCTTCGAACAGCACCGGCGGACGGTCTTCGGCATCGCCTACCGGATGCTCGGCAGCGTCGCCGACGCCGAGGACCTGGTCCAGGACACCTGGCTGCGCTGGAGCGGGGTCACCGGCCCGGTCGCCAGCCCCGCCGGCTACCTCGCCCGTACGGTCACCAACCTCGCCCTCAACCGGCTGGACTCGGCCGCCGTCCGCCGCGAGTCCTACGTCGGCCCCTGGCTGCCCGAACCGCTGGTCTCCGAGCCCGACGCCACCGACGGCGTCGAGCGCGCCGAGAGCGTCTCGCTCGCCCTGCTGGTCGTGCTGGAGAGCCTCTCCCCGCTGGAACGGGCGGTGTTCGTCCTCAAGGAGGCCTTCGGCTTCTCCTACCCGGAGATCGCCGAGGCCCTGGGCCGCACCGAGGCGGCCTGCCGCCAGGTCGGCAGCCGGGCCAGGGCGCACGTACGCGCCCGCCGCCCCCGCTACGACGCCCCGCCGGAGCTGCGCCGCCGGGCCACCGACGAGTTCCTCTCGGCCTGCGTCGGCGGCGACCTCAACCGGGTGCTCGAACTGCTCGCCCCCGACGTCACCGCCTGGAGCGACGGCGGCGGAGTGATCCGCGCGGCCCTGCGCCCGGTCACCGGCGCCGACAACGTCGCCCGCTTCCTCCTCGGCGTGCTCCGCCAGCTCGGCGAGGCCGCGGGCGTCCGCCCCGTCCTGGTCAACGGCCAGCCCGGCCTGCTGATCACCGTCGACGGCGCCGTCGACTCCGTCTCCGTCCTCGACTTCACCGAGGGCCCGGACGGCGAGCCCCTGGTCAGCTCGATCCACGCCGTCCGCAACCCGGACAAGCTCACCCACCTCGCTTGACCCTCGACCAGGTCGAGCCCCGAGAGTGACCGGCATGGAGAGCGAGCTGCACAGCATCGGCGAACTGGCCCGCGCCAGCGGCCTGGGCGTCGGCACCCTGCGCTACTACGACGGCGCCGAGGTGCTCACCCCCGCCTGGGTCGACCCGCAGACCGGCTACCGCTGGTACCGGCCCGCCCAACTCGCCGACGCCCGCCTGCTGGTCCGGCTCCGCCGGGTCGGCCTCCCGCTGGCCGACATCCGCGCCGTACTGGCCGGCCACGACGCCGAACGCGTCCTCGACGCCCACCTGCGCCGCCTGGAGGACGGCCTCGCCGACGCCCGCCGCGAACTCTCCCTGATCCGCACCACGATCGAGCAGAGGGAGCACCCGATGACCACCACCCTGCACCTCACCGTCCGCGCCGACCGCCTGGCCGCCGCCCTGGACGCCGTCCGCTTCGCCGTCTGCGAGGACCCGGACCACCCCGCCCTGACCGGCGTGCTGTTCGAACCGGACGGCCCGGTCCTGCGCCTGGTCGCCACCGACCGCTACCGGATGGCCTTCGCCGAACTGCCCGCGCTCGGCGCCCCGCAGCAGCCCGCCCCCGGCACCACCGTCCCCACCGCCCTGGTGGACGCCCTGCGCGCACTGCTGCCCGCGGCCCCCGCCGAGGTCCTGCTCACCCTGGGCGCCGACACCTTCCACGCCGAGACCCCCGACCACCGCATCGAGGGCGCCGTCCCGGCCACCGACTACCCCGACCACCGAGTCCTCACCCGGCTCGACCTCCAGCACCGCCTCACCCTCCCCGCCGCCGCCCTGCGCACCGCCGTCGAGGCCGGCGCCACCCGCACCCTCCCCTCCGGCCCCCAGGGCGCCGACTGCCAGGTCACCGTGCTCACCCTCACCGACGACGGCCACCTCACCGTCACCGCCGACCCCACCCCCGACGACCCCCACATCGCCCTCAACCGCGACTTCCTCCTCGACGCCCTCCGCGCCGCCCACCCCGAACAACTCCTCCTCGAACTCGGCGGCCCGATCGCCCCGCTCGCCATCCGCACCCCCGGCCGAACCGGCACCTTCTCCGTCCTGATGCCGGTCCGCCTCCCCTGACGCCCCCACCCCCAGCGAGCGCGCGTGGCACCGCCCGCGCGCCCGCACCACAAGAACCCGCACCCACCCACCAACACCCACCCCCCACCTCCCCCCAACCCGCCCAAGGCGAGAGGGACGCGCTGCGGGAGGGGGCGGTGGAGGGGGTGGGTGCGGAGAGCGGCGTAACGGGTGATTTTCAGACCGCCAATGGCGATCACACCCCACCCACAGAGTCGGC
>NZ_JBHYGR010000081.1:0-40708 GCF_042738155.1 Kitasatospora sp. NPDC059088
GGGTCGTCGTGGCCGGCCGCGCACCCGTGGGGCCGTTCCTGATCAGCTGTTGGTGAAGATCAGACAGGTCAGGATGAGACAGGTGTACTGGCAGCCGCTGCCGTGGCCGGTCAGCTCGACGGACTCGGTCTCCGGCAGGTCCTGCAGCGCCGCGAGGTCGGTCTCGAAGTCCACCATGTTCTCCATGATCGGGTCCTCCCCTTGAGGGTGTCGCCCGCCGCGATCTGCCTGCGGGCGTCGGGTGTTGACCCCCGGCGCGGCCTCCATCCGCCGCACCGGGGTGGTGCCCCGGGCCTCGACGGGCCCGGGAGTCTGTGGGTGGCCGGGCGGGATCAGCCCGGTCGGCCGGTCCGCAGGAACGCGGCCAGCAGTTCGTGCAGCACGGCGGCGCCCTCCTCGGCGAGCACCTCGTGGCCGGAGCCGGCCGCCTCCACGTACCGGAAGTCCGCGCCCTCGACCCGGCCGATCCGCAGCAACTCGTGCCGCAGCGAACGGGATTGGCCGACCGGTACCACCTCGTCCCGGTTGCCGTGCACGACCAGCAGCGGCGCGCTCAGCCGGTGCGCGAGCTGGAGCACGTCGCGCGGTCCGCGGGCGTCCAGGATCGGGTCGCCGCCGCCCAGCCGGGTGGTCAACGCCCGTACGGGGGGCGCCGCTTCGGCCATCAGCCGGGCGCCGGACAGGAACGGTGCGACCACCGCGCAGCGGGCGACCTGCTCGGTCGGCGCGTGCGCGGCCGCCAGCAGCGCCAGGAAGGCGCCGTAGCTGACCCCGAACAGGGCGGGCGGTTCCAGGCCGAGTGCCGCCCGCTGGCCGGCGATGCCCTCCAGCAGGTAGAGCACGTCGTCCAGGTCGGGGCCGCCCCAGGCGCCCCGGATGGCCAGCGCGTGCGGCACCCCGTAGCCGGTGGAGCCGCGCTGGTTGGGCGCGACCACGGCCAGGCCCTCGGCGGCCATCCGTTGCAGCGCCGGGTCGAACTCCAGCCGCCAGGCGTCGGCGGGGCCGCCGTGCAGCGCCAGCACCAGGTGCGGGCTGCTCAGCCAGGCGTCGCCGCCGTACACCACGGCCTCCAACGGACCCGCTGGGCCCGCGAGTTCGAGGCTCTGCGCGGGCTGCCAGCGGCTGCCGTCGCCGGGCTGGGTGCTGCCGTCCAGACGCCAGCCGGCCGGCGGGGTGCGGGTGACGCGCGGTGCACCGGGCTGCCAGGGCAGGACGGTGTCCCGCCACGGGCCGGGCAGGCCCGAGCCCAGGGGCGCGAGTTGCAGCGGCAGCGGCATCGGGGCGGTCTCGGCGGGGGCCGGGCCGTGCGCCAGCAGGGCGTCCACGTCCAGGGTGGCCAGCGCCGCCGGGTGGTCGGGCGAGGAGTACGGGATCCGCAGCCCGGCGCCGTCCCAGTGCCCGACCGCGCCGAGCCGCCCGGGTGGCACCGGCAGCGGGTCCAGCCGCCCGACGGCGGGCCGCCACAGGGCGAGCGCCGAGCCGGCGCCGTGGTCGATCTGCACCGCGACCCGCGGGCCGTCCGCCGCCTGCCGCAGTGCCACCGGGCGCAGGAACATGCCCGAGACGTGCAGGCATTCCGGGAACCGCAGTGGTTCCCCGCCGCCCAGCACGCCCCAGCCGAGCCGGTCGGTGCCGGGCGCGTCGCTGCGCACCATCGCGAAGCGGCTGTCGGGGTCGAACAGCACCAGCCGGTCGTTGCTGTGCTCGCCGATCTCCAGCAGCGGGGTGGTGGTGCCGCTGCGCAGGTCCAGCACCACGCTGCGGACCAGCCCGCCGGCCACCCGGTCCAGGGCGAGCAGCGCGCCCGCGTGGTCCAGCCAGGCGCCGCCGCCGTGCAGGCCGGGGATCTCGGCGACCTGCACGGGCTCGCTGCCGTCCGCCCGGATCAGCCAGGCGGTGGTCGCCGGGCGGGTGTCGGTGCCCAGGGCGATCGCCACCGGGGTGCGCGGGTCGGCGCCGGGGGCCACCGGGAGCGGCAGCAGGCGCAGTCCGGGCATCCGGAGCGAGGCCAACTGCTGTTCCACGGTGCCGTTCCCGCCGTGCGAGAGGCGGACCAGGTCGTGCCGCTCGCCGTCGTGCCGGCAGACCAGCACCGAGCCGTCGGGCAGGGCGACGAGCTGCGAGCGCAGCTGCTCCGACCGGTTGCCGGACAGCGGCAGCGCGGCGGGTACGGCGGGGGAGCCGTCCGGTGGGAGTCGCCAACTCTCCACGTACCAGCCGCTGTCGGCGGCCGCGGCCAGGCAGGCCGCGTGGCTGCCGTCGGCGGCGAAGGAGAAGCTCAGCCGGCGCAGGGCCCGGGTGGTGGCGCGGGTGGCCGTGTTCACGTCTCGCTCACCCCGTCGCTGTCGCACGGCAGTTGGTCGCGGGCGGGGGTCGGCGGGCAAGGGGGAGCGAGCGGGTGGCTGGGGGAGGGTGGGTCCAGCCAGAGCCGGGGGCCGCCGTGCCGGAGCCGGAGGAGGAAGGCCAGCGGTCCTGCCGTGCCGGTGCCGTAGGCGGCGGCGCAGCCCGTGCCCGTCTCGTCGGGCAGGACCAGCAGGCCGTCGCGCAGTGCGCTCCGGGCCGCGATCAGTCGGGCCAACCGGCCTGCCCCGGAACGGAATTCGGGCTCGGCCGTGGCCTCGGCGAGGTCCAGCAGGTACTCGCCGTCACCGGCCAGGCCGTGGCAGGCGCTCACTCCGCCGTGCCAGCGGCCGGCCAGGACGGCCCGGCCGGCGGCCCGGGCGAGGCGCAGCGCCTCGGTGTCGCCGGTGGCCCGCCACAGCCGCAGCAGGAAGCTGCCCGCGCCGGAGGAGCCGCTGCACCAGTGCGGGAGCCGGATGTGCTCGGGGTCGGCGGCGCTCTGCGGCCACCAGGCGCAGGCCCGGTCGGTGCGGCGATCGGCCGCGCCGTTTCGGTCGCCGTCGCCCTCGCTCCACCGCACGGTGGCGCCGAGCGTCCGCCCGGCGTCGAGGGCGGCCGTCGTGCAGGCGTCCCGCAGGGCGCGGTCGCCGGTCGCCCCGGCGGCGGCGAGCAGGAAGGCGCCGACGCCCGCCACGCCGTGCGCGAAGCCGAGGTGGGTGATCCCGGCGAGCGCCGAGTCGAAGTCGGCCGGCACCGGCCAGACCGTCCCGTACGGTTCCCGTCGCGCGGCGGCGAGCAGGGCGCGGGCGCAGCGGTCGGCGCGCTCGGCGAAGCCGTGGTCCGCGCGGAAGTCCTCCCCGGCGAAGCGGAGTTGGGCGAAGCCCGCGCCCGCCGCGCCGTGGCAGACGTCCGGGTTGGGCCACTCGACGGCGATCCGCCGGGCGAGTGCGGCGGCCCGCTCGGCCGCCTCCTGGTCGCCCAGCACCCGGGCGGCGTCGAGCAGTGCCCAGGCCGTTCCCGACCGTCCGAAGTGCAGCCCGGGCAGTACCACCGGCTCGGCGGCGACCCGCCGCTCGATCCAGTCCGCGGCGGTCCGGGCCGTACCCGCGGCCGTCGCCCGGACCTCGGCCGGCAGGCCGGGTGCCGCGGCCGCCCGCGCCAGTACGGCGAGCACGCCCGCGGCGCCGTGCTGGACGTTGCACGGGTCCGTCCGTTCCCCGGCGGGCACTGCGGGCCACAGCCGGTCGGACCGTTCCGGTGTCGCGCCGGCGGCGAGGTGCCGCAGGCCGTCGTGCAGCAGCCGGTCGAGGGGCGGGGCATCGGCGTCCGTGCCCGGCCGAGGGGCGGCCTGCCACAGCGGGGCGACCAGAGCGGACACGGCCGGCCTCGCAGCCGCACCGGGCACGGCAGGAGCCGAAACGGCGCCGGGGTCCACGCGAGGGTCCACGCCCGGCACTCCGCCGCCGCCCCGCCTGCCCAGCGCCTTCCCGCCGAGAGCCTTCCCGCCCAGAGCCTTCCCTCCCAGCGCCTCCCGGGCCCGCGCCAGGCTCCACCGCAGCTCCGGCTGCTCGGCCCGCAGCCCCAGGACCACCGGCGCCAGCCGCCGCGCGGTGGCACCCGAGCGGGCCGCCAGGTCGAGCCAGCGGCCGAGCCGTTCGGCGACCGGGCGGGCCCGCGGCAGGTCCTCGGGCAGCAGCGGGTCGTGCCCGGTGGCCAGCAGGAAGAACAGCCCGCCGAGGGCGTAGCGGTCGGCGGCCGGGTCGGCGGTGCCGGCGCCGGCGAGGGCGAGCCGTCCCTGTTCGGGGGCGCGGTAGCCGGGGGTGCCGGCCGTGCCGGCCCGGTGGCCGGTCTCGGCGGCGAGTTCGAGGTCGATCAGCCGCAGGCTGCCGTCCGGCCGGACCATCACGTTGCCGGGGGAGAGGTCGCGCAGCACCAGGCCCTGGCCGTGCACCCGCCCGACCAGGTCGAGCAGTCCGTGCGCCACCGGTCCGGCCTCGGTCCAGTCGACGTCCGGGCTGCCGTCGCGCCGCAGCCGGGCGGCGACCCAGGCGCCGAGCGGCTGCCCGGCGATTCGTTCCTGCACCAGGAAGACGGAGTCGTCCTGCTCGATCAGTTCGACGGCGCGCGGTACCAGCCCCTGCCCGTCCAGCCGGGCGAGCAGCGCGGCCTCGTGCCGCAGCGCGTCGCGGGCGTCGGTCCCGGCGCGGTCGACCTCGATGTGCGCGCGGGCCTGCTTGACCACGACCTCCGCGCCGCTCGCGGCCTCGCGCCCGAGGAACACCCCGCCCTTGGCGCCGTGCCGTACGGCGGCGGTCACCGCGTAGCGCCCGGCCAGCAGCACCCCGCCGCCGCGCCCGCCCCCGGGCCGGTCGCCGCGCCCGCCCCGGCCTGCGTCCCCACGCCGGCGGGGGTCGTCGGCACCGCGGAACGGGTCCCGGACCCACCCCGGCGCCCGGTACGACCCGCCGCGCACGTCCTCGGCCCGTTCCCCGCCGGGCCCGCGCAGCACCGAGCGGTACTCCCCGTCGTTGCCGAGCTCGGCCCGGGCCGCGAACGCGCCGTAGCGGTAGTGCACCCGGCTGCCGGGCCGGTACGGCCGGTCGGAGAGCACCACCGGCCCGGGCAGCCCGGCCGTCACCCGGTCCAGTTCGGTTGCCAGCCGCTGGAACTGGGCGTCGTCCGCCGGGTAGACGGTGATGAACTTGCCCGCCGAACCACGGTCGCTGTTACGGGAGTTGAGCTCGCGCAGCCGCTCCTCGGCGGCGGCGAACTTGAAACTGCACGGGTCCGCGGCGAGCACCCGGACCACGCCCGCGAGCACCTCCCCACCGACCACCGAGGCAGCGCTGACGTGGAGCTTCCACCCCTGCGCCGGTAACGGCGCGGACGCGGACGGCCGGGCCGTGCACCAGAAGCCCCCGACGGTGACGTCCCAGTCGCCGTCGCCTCCCCGGCCCCCGGTGCCGGCCAGGGCCGCCCGCGTCGCCTCCGGCCACCCCATGCGTCACCACACCCCTTCGTCCTCTGCTCGGCTCCTCGCGACCCCCCTCCAGGGGCTCCCGGCCGAGGTGACCGGGGCAACTCCCGTTCGCAGGAATGAAGTTAGTTTCGAGAAATCCGAAGCCTCAACGCAGAGACGGTCACTTCACTCGTAAGGGTGATCAGTGGGCGGTTTCGAATTCGTACGAGAACACTGCTGTGAGTAACGGGCGCACGGCGTGCGGGCGCGTACGGCGCGCGCGGGACCCGGACACGCGCCCCAGCTGCAGGTTGACGCGCATCCGTACGCCTGCGGCACCCGCGTCCGAAGCACGCCCGCCGCCGCCCCGCCGTAGCCCCGGCACCGTCCTGCCGCCGTTCCGCCGCCGTCCCCCGATCGGCCGAGGCCCGACCGGCCCCGCGCGCACGGTAGTCTCGACAGGTGCCGAAACTGTCCGACGTCATCACCGCGCTCGAAGAGGTCTACCCCCCGCAGTGGGCGGAGTCCTGGGACGCCGTCGGCCTGGTCTGCGGTGATCCTCAGGCCGAGGTCAGCCGCGTGCTGTTCGCCGTCGACCCCGTCCAGGCGGTCGTCGACGAGGCCGTGGAGTGGGGCGCCGACCTGGTGGTCACCCACCACCCCCTGTACCTGCGCGGCACCACCAGCGTCGCCGCGACCACCTTCAAGGGCCGGGTGGTGCACACCCTGATCACCAACGGCATCGCCCTGCACGTCGCCCACACCAACGCCGACCACGCCGACCCCGGTGTCTCGGACGCGCTGGCCGAGGCCGTCGGCCTGCGGGTCACCGGCCCGCTGGTGCCGGACCCGACCGACCCGCTGGGCCGTCGCGGCACCGGCCGGATCGGCCTGCTGGAGCCCCCGCTGACCCTGTCGGCCTTCGCCGCGCAGGTCGCCGCCGGTCTGCCCGCGACCGCCGCCGGTGTGCGCGTCTCCGGTGACCCGGACCGGCTGATCGGCCGGGTCGCGGTGTGCGGCGGTTCGGGCGACGGCTTCCTCTCCGACGTACGGGCGGCCGGCGTGGACGCCTACGTGACCGCCGACCTGCGCCACCACCCGGCCTCCGAGGCCACCGAGGCCGCGCCGGTCGCGCTGGTCGACGCCGCCCACTGGGCCACCGAGTGGCCCTGGCTCGGCCTGGCCGAGCGCGCCCTGCGGGCCGTCGCCGACCAGCACGGCTGGGCCGTGGAGACCAAGGTCTCCCACCGGGTCACCGACCCGTGGACCGCGCACGCCCCCATGTCCTTCACCGCCTGACCCGATCCACAGGAGCTTTCCCCTTGAACGCCGCGCCCGCCGACCAGATCCGCCTGCTCGACCTCCAGGCCTTCGACTCGAAGCTCGACCAGCTGGCCCACCGGCGCCGGAGCCTGCCCGAGCACGCCGAGATCGACAAGGCCACCGCCGACCACACCGCGCTCAAGGACCTCGTCGTCGCCGCCGAGGCCCAGAAGGGCGACACCGCCCGCGAGCTGACCAAGGCCGAGCAGGACGTCGAGCAGGTCCGCGCCCGCTCCGCCCGCAACCAGCAGCGGCTGGACTCCGGCGCGATCACCTCGCCGAAGGACCTGGAGAACCTCCAGCACGAGATCGGCTCGCTGGCCAAGCGCCAGGGCGACCTGGAAGAGGTCGTGCTGGAGATCATGGAGCGCCAGGAGAGCGCCAAGACCCGGGTCGACGAGCTGACCGCCCGCCTGGAGCACGCCACCGTCGTCCTCGCCGAGGCCGAGGGCCGCCGCGACGCCGCGTTCGCCGAGATCGACGGCGAGGCCGACAAGGTCAAGCGGGACCGCGAGACCGTCGCCGCCGTCATCCCGGCCGACCTGCTGAAGGTGTACGCCAAGCTGCGCGAGACCCAGGGCGGCGTCGGCGCGGCCCGGCTCTACCAGCGCCGCTGCGAGGGCTGCCGCACCGAGTTCTCGATCACCGAGCTGAACGCCATCAAGGCCGAGCCCGCCGACAAGGTGGTCCGCTGCGAGAACTGCGGGCGGATCCTGGTCCGCACCGCCGACTCGGGCGCCTGATCCGGTGGCGGCGCGCTTCATCGTCGAAGCGGACGGCGGGTCCCGGGGCAACCCGGGGCCGGCCGGCTACGGCGCGGTGGTCCGGGACGCCGACACCGGGCAGCTCGTCGCCGAGGCCGCCGAGTTCATCGGCCACGCCACCAACAACGTGGCCGAGTACCGGGGCCTGATCGCCGGGCTCAAGGCGGCCCGCGCGCTCGACCCGGACGCCTCCGTGGACGTCCGGATGGACTCCAAGCTGGTCGTCGAGCAGATGTCCGGGCGCTGGAAGATCAAGCACCCCGACATGCAGCCGCTCGCCGCCGAGGCGCGCGCGGTCTTCCCGCGCGGCCGGGTCGGCTACACCTGGATCCCGCGCGAGAAGAACAAGGACGCCGACAAGCTGGCCAACGAGGCGATGGACGCCGGCCGCGACGGGCGCCAGTGGGAGCCCAGGCCCCTGGCCGAAGCCGGGGCCGCCGCCACGGCCGAGGAGCCGCTGCCGAAGCCCCCCGCCCCCAAGGCCGGCTGGGCCGCCCCGGCCGACCTCGGCACCCCGACCACCTTCGTCCTGCTGCGCCACGGCGAGACCCCGCTCACCCCGGAGAAGCGTTTCTCCGGCAGTGGCGGCACCGACCCGGAGCTGTCCGACAAGGGCCGCTGGCAGGCCGAGCGGGCCGCCGAGGCCCTGGCCGCGCGCGGCAGCGTCCAGGCGGTCGTCGCCTCCCCGATGCGCCGCACCCGGCAGACCGCCGAGATCGTCGCCGCCCGGCTCGGCCTGGAGGTCCGGTACGAGGAGGGCCTGCGCGAGGTCGACTTCGGCGACTGGGAGGGCCTGACCTTCGCCGAGGTGCAGGAGCGGTACCCGGACGACCTCTCGGCCTGGCTGGGTTCCGCGAAGGCCAAGCCGACCGGCAGCGCCGAGAGCTTCACCACCCTCACCCACCGGGCCGGCGTCGCCCGGGACAAGATCCTCGCCCGGTACGCGGGGAAGACGGTGCTGGTGGTCTCGCACGTCAGCCCGATCAAGACCCTGGTCCGGCTGGCGCTCGGCGCCCCGCCGGACTCGATGTACCGGATGGAGCTGTCCGCCGCCTCGATCTGCGCCGTCCAGTACTACGCGGACGGCAACGCCTCGCTGCGGCTGCTCAACGACAGCTCCCACCTGCGCTGACCCTCCCCACCCGGGGGGTCAGTGCACCTCGGTGACCACCACGTCCAGCTGCCACGGCTTGCGCGCCGTGCCCTCCGCCGCCAGCTCGACCCGGTGGCCCAGCGCCAGCAGCGCGTCCATCAGCTCGGCCGGCGTCTTCGGCTCGGCCCCGGCGACCAGCAGGTCCCGCACCAGCCGCCCCTTGGTCGCCTTGTTGAAGTGGCTGACCACGCTGCGCTTGCCGTTCCGCTCCTGGAGCACCCGGACGGTCGCCGTACGGGAGGCCACCTCGCCGGCCGGCTTCCAGGCCGCCGCGTACGCGGAGCTGCGCAGGTCCAGCACCAGCCCGTCCGCCACCTCCGGGAGCACGTCGGCCGTCACGCCCCGCCAGTACGCGCCGAGCGCCCCCAGCTCAGGGAGTTTCACGCCCATCGAGCAGCGGTAGGACGGGATCCGGTCGGAGATCCGCACCGCGCCCCAGAGACCGGAGAACACCAGCAGCGCCCGCTCGGCGCGGTCGTACGCGGCGGCGTCCAGGGTGGCCAGCCCCAGGTTGTCGAACAGCACCCCGGTGTACACCTCGGCCGCCGGGCGGGCCCCGGCGGTGAGCAGCCCGGCGTTCTTGGCGATCTCGCCGCGCAGCCCGGGGGTGAGGCCGAGCACCTCGGCGGCGGCGTCCTCGTCGCCCCGGCAGAGGCCCACCAGCGCCTCCAGCACCGCGCCGCGCGCCGCCGTCAGCCCCGGCAGCGACAGCCCGTCGAGCGCGAGCGGCGCGCCGTCCCCGGACGCGGCCTTGCCCTCCGAGGGCGGCAACAGCACCAGCACAGCGGACTCCTCAACAATCTGTGGCGGACGAACCCCGCCACCCTACTGCGGCCGCTCCGGCTCCCAACGCCACGCACAGGGGCGAGTAGTAGCGCAGGTTCAGCCGCCGGAACCGCGCCGAGCGCTCGCTGAGCCGCCCGAACACCACCGGCCCGGTGAGCCCGCGGGCCAGCAGCACCCCGGCCGCCGTCCGCACCCCGGCCCGTTGCAACCCGGCCCGCCGCAACCCCCGCGGGCCCGCCGCCGGCAGCAGCCCGGCCTCCGCCGCCACCAGGTAGGAGGCCGTCCCCAGCAGCCCCGCCACCACCAGACAGGCCGACGGCGGCGGCGGCCCCTCGCCCGCGCCCACCACGGTGTCCACGAACTCCTCCGGCGTCCGCAGCGGCCAGGGCGTCACCGCCCACACCGCGTGCAGCGCCCCCGTCACCGCCAGCCCCGCCGACACCACGCCCCCGGCCGCCTTGACCGCGTCCATCGCCCGCACCCCCTCCGTGAAGCAACGCCCGACCCCACCGTACGAGCCCTTACACCCCTCCGGCCCCCGGCCCGCCCGGGCGGCAATTCGGTGGGCCGGCCCGGCGTTGCCCACTACGGTGACCGGCGAAGGAGAGTGAACGAGATGACCATGCGACCCCTGGACCTGGTGCCCGGCGACGGCGACGCCGAGGAGGAGTCCCTGCCCGTGCGCCTGCCCGCCGGCCTGCCCGCGGAGACCAGGCAGGCGCTGGAGTTCGCGGTGCGGGCGGCGGCCGAGGCCGTGCTGGCCGGCCGGGTGCGCGTGACGGGGTCGGCCACGGAGGCGGACACGGCCGAACTGGCCTTCGAGGTCCGCCAGTCCGAGCTCCCGGAGGCGCTCGCGGACCCGCTCCCGCCGACGCCCGCCGACCCGGCCCCGCAGGACAGGGCCGCGCGCCGGGCCGCGATGGTGGCCCGGATCCGCGCCGGGAACGCCGAGACGCTGGAGAGGTTGAAGGACCTGTGACCACGGAGTACCTGGACCTCGACGACGTCACCTACCTCGCCGGGGGCCCGCAGAACGTCCGCGACCTCGGCGGCCTGCTGTCGGCGATCGCCCGCCCGCAGGCCACCCTGTTCGGCGACGACGCCTACCCCGACCTGTGGACCAAGGCGGCCGCCCTCGGCCAGAGCCTGGCCCGCAACCACCCGCTGGTCGACCGGAACAAGCGCACCGCCTTCGAGGCGATGCTGCTGTTCCTGGACTACAACGCGGAGCCCTACACCGACCCGCACCCGGACGACGCCGTGGCCTTCGTGCTGCGGCTCGCCACCGGCGGCTACGACGACGCGATCGCCCTGGCCGCCAAGGACCTCAGGTCCCTCCTGGGCCGTTGAGCCCCGACGGGCGCGGCCCCCGACGGGCGCGGGCCGCCGGCGGACGCGCCGGGGGCCTGCGCCCGGAACCTCCCGGTCCGCCCTACGCTGGCCTGCATGCCTCGCCGAAAACTGCGCGTCAAGGCCGTCGACTCCGCCCGGATCAACACCGAGCTCACCGAGCTCCGCACCCGCCTGGAGATCCACACCGAGTGGCCCGAGGCCGTGCTCGCGGAGGCGGAGGAGGCCGCCGGGCACCCCCGGCTGCCGGAGTACGACGCCACCGACCTGCCGCTGTTCACCGTCGACCCGCCCGGCTCCCGCGACCTCGACCAGGCCATGCACCTGACCCACCGCCCGGGCGGCGGCTACCGGGTGCACTACGCGATCGCCGACGTCGCCGCCTTCGTCCGCCCCGGCGGAGCCGTCGACGCCGAGGCCCGCCGCCGGGTCGAGACCCTCTACTTCCCGGACCACCGCGTCCCGCTGCACCCCGCCCGGATCTCCGAGGACGCCGCCAGCCTGCTGCCCGGCGAACCCCGCCCGGCCCTGCTCTGGCAGCTGGACCTGGACGCCGACGGCGCCGTCGTGCTGGCGGACCTGCGCCGCGCCCTGGTCCGGTCGCACCGCCGACTGGACTACGCCGCCGTCCAGCGCGCCGTGGACCTCGGCGGCGCCGACGAACAGCTCGCCCTGCTCGCCACCGTCGGCCGGCTGCGCGAGGAGCAGGAGCGGGCCCGGGGCGGGATCAGCCTGCCGGTGCCCGAGCAGGAGGTCGAGGAGACCCTGCACGGCTACGTCCTCGGCTACCGCGCGCTGAGCCCGGCCGACGGCTGGAACGCCCAGATCTCGCTGCTCACCGGCATGGCCGCGGCCGAACTGATGCTGGACGCGGGCGTCGGCCTGCTGCGCACCCTGCCGGCCGCGCCCGCCGCCGCGTACGAGCGGCTGCGCCGGATCGCGGCCGCCCTGGACGTCGACTGGCCGCAGGCCCTCCCGTACCCGGAGCTGATCCGCTCGCTGGACCCGGACGCGCCGCTGGACGCCGCCTTCCTGAACGCCTGCACCGGGCTGCTGCGCGGCGCCGGCTACCACGCCTTCGACGAGTCCCGCGGCCTGCCCGCCCCCGCCGAGCCCGGGCACGCCGCGCTGGCCGCCCCGTACGCGCACTGCACCGCGCCGCTGCGCCGGCTCGGCGACCGCTTCGCCCAGGAGGTGTGCGCGGCGGTCGCGGCGGGCGAGGACGTGCCGGACTGGGCGCGCGAGGCGCTGCCGGCCGTACCGGCGCTGATGGCGAGCGGGGACCGGCGGGCGGCCGAGGTGGAACGGGCCTGCGTGGACCTGGTGGAGGCCGAGCTGCTGGTGGGGCGGGAGGGCGAGGAGTTCTCGGCGGTGGTGATCGAGGTGGACGGCAAGCGCCCCGGCTCGGGCGTCGTCCAGCTGCGCGAGCCCGCCGTCCGGGCCCGCTGCGACGCCGCCGACGGCACCGGGGGCGGGCCGCCGCTCCCGCTCGGCCGGGTGATCGACGTCCGCCTCGCCCGGGCCGATCCGGCCACCCGTACGGTCCGCTTCGCCGCGGTCTGAGCCACCCTCACCCGGCCCGGGGTGGGAGGATCGGTCCGTGCCCGATGCCCAGCCTCCCGTCGCACCCGCCGCCGGACCCGCTGCCCCGTCACCCGCCGTGCCGGACACCGGTCGCCGCCGCCGGCTGCTGGTCCTCGCGATCTGCTGCCTGAGCCTGTTCATCGTCGGCCTGGACAACACCGTGGTGAACATCGCGCTGCCGGTGATCCAGAAGGACCTGGACGCCCCGGCCTCCGGCCTGCAGTGGATCATCGACGCCTACACCCTGGTGCTGGCCTCGCTGCTGATGCTGTTCGGCTCGGTGGCCGACCGCTTCGGCCGCCGGCGGGTGTTCCGGATCGGGCTGGCCTGCTTCGCCCTGGGGTCCCTGCTGTGCAGCCTGGCGCCGAGCCTGGAGTGGCTGGTGGCCTTCCGGGCCCTGCAGGCGGTGGGCGGCTCGATGCTCAACCCGGTGGCGATGTCGATCATCACCAACACCTTCACCGACCCGAGGGAACGGGCCCGGGCGATCGGCGTCTGGGGCGGCGTGGTCGGCATCTCGATGGCGCTCGGCCCGCTGCTCGGCGGCTTCCTGGTGGACGGCGCCGGCTGGCCGTCGATCTTCCTGATCAACGTCCCGGTGGCCCTGGTCGCCATCCTGCTGACCTACCGTTACGTTCCCGAGTCGCGCGCGCCGCGGCCCCGCCGGCTAGACCCGGTCGGACAGCTGCTGATGATCGTCCTGCTCGGCTGCGGCACCGCCGCGATCATCGAGGGCCCGGGCAACGGCTGGACCTCCCCGGTGATCCTGGCCCTCGCCGCGGCCGCGGTCGCCGCGCTGATCGCCTTCCCGCTCTGGGAGCGGCGGGTCGCCGAGCCGCTGGTGGACCCGCGCTTCTTCGCCAGCGCGCCGTTCACCGGGGCCACCGTCACCGCGGTCTGCGCGTTCTCGGCACTGGGCGGCTTCCTCTTCCTCAACACCCTCTACCTCCAGGACGTCCGGCACTACAGCCCGGTCGAGGCGGGCCTGTGGACGCTGCCGATGGCCGGGATGATGCTGGTCTGCGCGCCGCTGTCCGGGCGGATCGTCGGCAGCCGGGGCCCGCGCCTGCCGCTGGTGGTGGCCGGGCTGGGCCTGGCGGCGAGCGGCCTGCTGCTCACCCGGCTCGGCGCCGACTCCCCGGCCGCGCTGCTGCTGGCCGCGTACGCGCTGTTCGGCTTCGGCTTCGGCCTGGTCAACGCGCCGATCACCAACGCGGCGGTCTCCGGCATGCCGCGCTCCCAGGCGGGCGTGGCCGCCGCCGTCGCCTCGACCAGCCGCCAGGTCGGCCAGTCGCTGGGCGTCGCGGTGATCGGCACGGTCGTCACCTCGGCCGTGGTGGGCCCGATGGCCACCGGCTTCGCCCCGGCCAGCCACGCCGGCTGGTGGATCCTGGTCGGCCTCGGCGGCGCCGTCCTCGTCCTCGGCCTGGTCACCACCGGCGCCTGGGCCGACCGGACCGCCGCAGGGGTGGCCGCCCGCCTCGGCGGCGAGCCGCCGGCGGCCCGGCCCGGTGTTCGGGAGGCTCCGCCCGAGCGGCTACCATGACCACTACGGCGGAAGAGCCGGCCGGGCGGTCGCGACGGGTCCCTGACCCGCCGAGGAACGTCCGGGCTCCACAGAGCAGGGTGGTGGGTAACGCCCACCCGGGGTGACCCGCGGGACAGTGCCACAGAAAACAGACCGCCCACCGCTTCGGCGCGTGGGTAAGGGTGAAACGGTGGTGTAAGAGACCACCAGCGACCGGGGTGACCCGGCCGGCTAGGTAAACCCCACCTGGAGCAAGGTCAAGATCGGTGCCCTCGGGCACCGTGCGCGAGTGTTCGAGGGCTGCTCGCCCGAGCTCGCGGGTAGACCGCACGAGGCTGTCGGCAACGGCAGCCCTAGATGGATGGCCGTCTCCCCGGGCCGCGCGAGCAACCCGGGTGACAGAACCCGGCGTACAGGCCGACTCTTCCGCCCCTCGAACAGCCGAAGGCCCTCCGACCCGCAACGGGTCGGAGGGCCTTTCGCGTCGTCCTTTTCGCGTCGTCCCTTTCGCGTTGCCGCGGGGCCTTCGCGCGTCGCGGGGCCGGGTTCAGGCCGGGTGGGTGCCGACGGCGTCGCGGATCTGTTCGCCGAGGCCGCCGTTGACGCGGGCGCAGTTGGCGCAGCAGAAGAACATGCCGGCCACCTCGACGCCGTGTCCCACGATGCGCACGTTGCAGTGTTCGCAGCGGGGGGCGAGCTTCTCCATCGCGCACTCGAAGCTGTCGAAGGTGTAGGTGTCGCCGGTGACCGTCCTGATCTCGAAGGCGAGCCAGTAGTCGTTGCCGCAGGTGACGCAGATGGCCATGGCGGCCGTCTCCTTCCGGTGGGGGCCGGCCCTGGCGGGGCGGCTCCCTCCAGTCTCGAAGGCGTGCCCGGCGGCGGCCACCCGGCGGGCCCGTCCGGCGGGGCGGGCCGGTGGGAGCGGTCAGCCGGAGTCGGCGGAGAGCTGTTCCAGTGCCCGGACGGCGCGGTCGGCGTCGTCGGCGGCGACGAACAGGTGGTCGTGGTGGAAGCCGGCCACCACGTTGCAGCTGATGCCCTGCTCGGCGAGGCGCCCGGCGACGGCCGCGGTGAGTCCGACGGCCTCCAGTGCGGAGTGGATCTGCAGGGTGATCCAGGCGGCGACGTACTCGTAGCGCAGCCCGAGCGCGTCGGCCTCCTCCTGGGTGACCACCACCGTCACCCCTTCGGGTTCGGCGACGGTCACCACCGGCCGCATGCCGGCGGGCACCTTCGCGGGGAGGGTGCAGTAGACGTACCGCCCCGGGTTGAGCTGCGGGCGCATCCCGCGCAGCAGAGTCGCAAGGTCTCGTTCACCGGCCATGCCCGTCACCGTATCCGTTCCGCCCGGGCCCGCGCGGTCTGTCGCAACCGTGTCGGTATCCGTTGACGAGCGACAGTCACCGATATATCGTCGAACTATCGAGACAGTGACTCGACTGTCTCGACGGAACCGAAGGAACCATCGAGGAGGTGGGCGCCATGCGCTCAGGAATGCGATTTCGCGCGGAGGACCCGCGCGGCGGCGGACGCCGTAGCGGTCCGGGTCCGGAGTTCCGGGGGATGCCCGGAGAGGGCCCTGGCGGCTTCGAGGGGCGGGCGGCCTTCGGCGGCTTCGGCCCGCCGTTCGGCGGCGGCGGCCCCGGCCGGCCGATGGGCGGCCCGTTCGGGCACGGCTTCGGCGGCCACGGCGGCCGGCGCGGCGGCCCGCACGGGCGGCGCGGCGGCCGGGCCCGGCGCGGCGACGTCCGGGCCTCGCTGCTGGCGCTGCTCAAGGAGCGGCCGATGCACGGCTACGAGATGATCGCCGAGATCGCCGAGCGGACCAACGGGGCCTGGCGGCCCAGCCCCGGCTCGATCTACCCGAACCTCCAGCTGCTGGAGGAGGAGGGCCTGATCACGGCGGAGGAGGTCGGCGGCAAGCGGCTGGTCTCGCTCACCGAGCGGGGCCGCGCCGAGGCCGAGGCCGGCCCGGCGGAGCCGTGGGCCGAGGCCGGCCGGGAGGTCGACTGGGAGGCCGTCCAGGAGGTCGGCCAGGCGCTCGTCGCGGTCGAGCAGGCGGTCCAGCAGGTCATGCGCACCGGCACCGAGGCGCAGCGCGCCAAGGGCCTGGCGGTGCTGACCGAGGCCCGCAAGAAGCTGTACCTCGTCCTCGCCGAGGATGACTGACCGGTGCGGGGGGCCGGTCCCGGCGCAGGCCGGTGGCCCGGGCGGTGCCGCCGCTCAGGGGCGGACCAGGAACAGGCCCACGCAGGCGAGCAGCAGCACCGCCCAGCCGAACCAGAGCCAGCCGTCGGGCCCGATCGTGACGCTGTAGAGGCAGACCACCAGCAGCAGGGCCCCCGTCACCCAGGCGACCTGCCGGTTGTGGTGGGCGGCAGCCCGCGCGCGGCTCCTGCCGTGCCGTTCGGGGTGCGGAACCGTCCTGGCCATGCCGACCTCCCGGGGAGGGCGAAGGGGGAACGGGCGGCCGGTCAGTCCACGGGCCCGGTGGGGCCGGCCGGCTCCGTCGGTCCGGTCGCCTCCGCGGACCCGGCGGGCCCGGCGCCGGTGGAGGCCGCCTCGTCGTACTCGTAGCGCCAGAACCAGCTGAGCCCCCGCACCTGCTTGCTCCGGACGTACACCAGTGTGCGCGCGGGGGAGTCGCCCTGCGCGGGGACCGGGACCTTGTACTTCTTGGGCACGCCCAGCATCGGCCCCAGCGGGATCGGCAGGACCGTCCCGTCCAGGGGCCCGCCGACGAATTCGGTGTCCGCGCTCTTCACCCCTCCAGGGTCTCACCTCCACGGGGTGGCCACGCCGGGAGCACCCGGGAGCGGAGGCACGGTGACGGCCGGGTGCCCGGAGTGTGGCCCGCGTGGCCGGGGTGTGACCGGAGAGGCACCGCCCCCGGTCATCCGCAGGCCCCGCGCACCCCTATCCTTTCCTGTACGCCCCCGGGGTCCACCCCGGGTCAGCGGGCCCCGTACGGGCCGGGCGAGGCGCGAGTCAGTGTGCCCTCCGGCCGTCACCGGCGCGGACAGCGTGCTGCCGCGACAGGCGTACCGAGACCCGGGCGTCGGCCGTCCGGTGACCCCGGCCGCGGTCGGCGGGGCGCGGACAGCAGGGCCGAGCACCGCCCCGGGAAGCAGCGGGGGATGCCGCGCGTTGCGTCCGAGTGGTACGTCGAACGCTGTGTCGCACCAGGCACGGCAGTTGCGCGGAAGGGGCACGATGGAAGCCGGCAGCAGGTGGACGACCTGGTGGCAGAAGCGTGACCGTGAGCGGGCCCGCCCGGGAGGCGCGGACCCGGCCGCCAGACTGGAACAGCTGCTCGGCGCCGTGCGCGCCGGATTCCCGCTCGCACCCGCCGCCCACCCGGCCGGCTACCGCTGTTCCTGCGACCGGGTGGCCTGTCCGGCCCCGGCCCGGCACCCGGTCTCCTTCGCCTGGCAGACCCAGGCCACCACCGACCCCGAGCAGCTCTCCCGCTGGCTCTCCCGCGACCCCCAGGCCAACTTCGTCACCGCCACCGGCCGGGTGCACGACGTCCTGGACGTCCCCGCCGAGGCTGGCCGGCTCGCCCTGGAGCGGCTGACCGCGCTGGGCGTCGAGGGCCCGGTCGCCGCCGTCGGCGAGGACCGCTACCTCTTCTTCACCGCCACCCGCGGCACCCCCCAGGACGAGGACGAGTGGTGGGACAGCGCCCTCGACTCCACCCCGGACACCGTGTCCGAGCACCCCGGCCTGCGCTGGCACTGCCGCGGCTCGTACACCCTGCTCCCGCCCGCCGCGCTGCCGGACGGCTCCGAGGTGCGGTGGCTGCGCGGGCCCGAACTGCCGCTGCCGGACCCGCTGCGCGTCCTGGACGTGCTCACCGACGCCTGCACCGAGGTGGGCGCCGTCGCCGAGGAGCAGTGGCTGATCGGCTGATCCGGCGCCCACCGGGTGGCACGGCTACGGCAGGGTGAGGATCTCCGCGCCGTCCGCCGTGACCACCAGGGTGTGCTCGAACTGGGCGGTGCGCTTGCGGTCCTTGGTGACGACCGTCCAGCCGTCCGGCCAGATCTCGTAGTCGTAGGTGCCCAGGGTGAGCATCGGCTCGATGGTGAACGTCATGCCGGGCTTGATGACCTCGGTGGCCCGCTCGCTGTCGTAGTGCGGGACGATCAGGCCGGAGTGGAACGACGTGTTGATGCCGTGTCCGGTGAAGTCCCGCACCACGCCGTAGTCGAAGCGCTTGGCGTAGGACTCGATGACCCGTCCGATGACGTTGATCTGACGGCCCGGCTTGACCGCCTTGATCGCCCGGTTCAGCGACTCCCGGGTGCGCTCGACCAGCAGCCGGGACTCCTCGTCCACGTCGCCGACCAGGTAGGTGGCGTTGAGGTCGCCGTGCACGCCGTGGATGTAGGCGGTGGCGTCGATGTTGACGATGTCGCCGTCCTGCAGCACGGTCGAGTCCGGGATGCCGTGGCAGATCACCTCGTTGACGGAGGTGCAGACGGACTTGGGGAAGCCGCGGTACCCGAGGTCGGACGGGTAGGCGTCGTGGTCGCACATGTACGCGTGGGCGACGGCGTCCAGCGCGTCGGTGGTGACGCCGGGGGCGATCAGCTTCGCCGCCTCTTCCATGGCCCGGGCCGCGATCCCGCCCGCGATCCGCATCTTCTCGATCGTCTCGGCGGTCTGCACCTCGGGCCCGGTGTACGGCGTCGGGGCGGGCTTCCCGACGTACTCGGGGCGCGCGATGTGCGCCGGGACCTTGCGGGTGGGGGACTGGATGCCGGGTACGAGAGCCATGCCGGCGAGTCTAGTCGCCGCCCCCGCCGCCACCCGGCGGTTCCCGCGCGGTGTGCACGGCGGCCCCGCCCGGGGAATGATCGGTACCGACCCCCATGTCTGGACGGGAGAACGCGATGCCCCTCGGATTCCACCGCAAGCCGACCGGCCGACCCGGCGAATGGTTCTACTGCATCAAGCACGCCAAGGTCGAGGAGGGCCCCGAGTGCCCCGCCAAGGACCGCCTCGGCCCCTACGCCACCCGCGAGGAGGCCGCCCACGCCCTGGACATCGCGAACGAACGCAACCGCGAGTGGCAGAACGACCCGCGCTGGGACGACCGCCCCAAGGACGAGGGCAAGGAGTGACGAGGGGGCGGCACGACGGGGCGGCGCGGCTGTCAGGGGCGCCATCCATGCGCCCAGGTGTACACCTGGGACATCGGGTACTCTTGGGCACATGACGCAACCGCTACCCGTGGAGTCGATCCGCGATGTCCGCGCGCACCTGGCCGAGGTCGTGGAGCGGGCCGATCGGGACGACGTCCCCACCGTGATCACGCGTCGGGGCAAGCAGGTCGCCGCTGTCGTGTCGATCGAGGTCCTGAGGAAGTACCAGGAGTGGGAGGAGCGCGAGATCAACCGGATCATCGACGCCCGCATGGCCGACTCCTCGCCGGGCGTTCCCGTCGAGGACGTCATGAGGGAGACGCTGGCTCGCAGTGAGTGAGTGCCGCACCGTCTTCCGGCCCGAGGCCCGGGACGAACTCCGCAAGATCCCCCGTGACATGGCGCTCCGGATCCTGGCCAAGATGACCGAACTGGAAGGCGATCCGCTCGGCTGCAACACCACCGCACTCGTGTCGCAGCCCGACCGTCGGCGCCTGCGCGTGGGCGACTACCGCGTCGTCTACACGATCGACAACGGGCAGTTGGTGGTGTGGGTCGTCCACGTCGGCCACCGCTCCACGATCTTCGGCACCTGACGGTCCATCACCCGCCCCGGGGCGGTCAGGCCGGGGCGGGGGTGTCGAGGGCGTTGCGTTCGTGTTCGGCGCGGACGGCGGCGGTGTGCGGGTCGGTGCGGTCGTCGTAGGCGAGCAGGCGGGGGAGGGCGGCGGCGAGGGCGAGGACGCCGGCGACGCAGGCCAGGCCCCCGGTCCAGACGGCGGCGCGGACGCCGATCAGGCCGGCCATGGTGCCGGCCCGGACTTGGCCGAGCTGGGGCCCGACGGAGTAGCTGAGCAGCTCGACGCCGGCCATCCGGCCGCGTACCTCGTCCGGGATGGACTGGTTCCACATGGTGGAGCGGGCGATCCCGCTGATCTCGTCCGCGCCACCGGCCAGGGCCAGCCCGAGCAGTACCACCCAGACGCTGCCGGACAGTCCGGCCAGCGTCATGGCCGCGCCCCAGCCGACCGCGGCGGCCACCAGCAGCCGTCCGTGCCGGTGCACCCGGGACGTCCAGCCGCTGGTCGCACCGACCAGCAGGCCGCCGACGGCGGCGGCGGCGTACATCGGGCCGAGCGCCCAGTCCGCGCCCAAGTCCGAGGCCAGGAACGGGAAGACGGCCACCGGGAAGGCGAACAGCATGGCGCACAGGTCGATCGCGTAGGTGCCGAGCAGGTCCTTGCGGCTCCACGCGTACCGCACGCCGGTGAGCACCGCCCGGATCGACGGGCGCTCGGCGCCGGTGGCCGGCGGCACCGCCCTGATCCGGACGAGCAGCAGCAGCGAGACCGCGAAGGTCAGCACGTCCAGCGCGTACGCGGTCTGCACCCCGGACACCGCCACCACGACACCGGCCAGCGCCGGACCGGCCACCGAAGCGACGTTGTGGTAGAGCGACTTGAGGGCGAAGGCGGCCGACAGGTGCTGGTACGCGACCACCCGCGGCAGCAGCGAGTCCAGCGCCGGGCGCTGGAGCCCGTCGCAGGCCGCGACCAGGGCGGCGACCAGGTAGATCGGCCAGAGCACCGGGTGCGGCAGCAGGGCGTTGAGCAGCAGCAGCCCGGCGAGCAGCCCGAGCGCGGCCTCGGAGCGCAGCACCAGCCTGCGGCGGTCCAGGGCGTCGGCGAGGGCGCCGCCCCAGAGGCCGAAGACGATCAGCGGAACGAGTTCGACGGCGCCGATCAGGCCCACCGCGAAGGAGGAGTCGGTGAGTTCCTTGATCTGCATCGGAACGGCGACGTACGTCAGGAAGCTGCCGAAGCTGGTGACGCAGCCGCTCGTCCACAGGTAGCGGAAGTCGCGGGAGGCGCGCCAGGGGGACAGGTCGGGCGCCAGCGAGCGCAGCAGGGCGCGCGCCCGACTGACGGGCGGTGGTTCGTCGTCGTTCACGAACGACCATCCTCGGACGGTCGGTTCCCGGCCCGCAACGGATTTATCACCAGCGCGTGAACGCCGGCGGTGAGGTGAGCCGGCCGGCGAGGTCGGCCAGCCGGTCCAGGGCGGAGCGGCGGCCGACCGGCTGTCCTGCGGCGGCACTGACCAGGTGCTGCGCCAGGTCGAAGGGCTCCTCGGCGGCGGTGCCGACGGCGAGCCGCTCGTGCGCGAGACCCGCGAGGTCGGCGAGACCCGCGCGGTCGGCGAGGGCGGTGGGACCGGCCGGGGTGGTGGGGTCGGCGCCCTCCAGGGCCAGGACGGTCGCGCCCTGCCGGCGGGCGTCCTGCACCCGCTCCAGCAGCGGGGCACCGGCCGCGCCGGGGGCCACCACCAGCACGGTGGCGCCGCGCCCGGCCTCGGCGAGCCGCCGCAGACCGTGCGCCAGGTGGGCCGGGGCGGCGGCGGGCGGTGCGTGCCGCAGCAGAGTGGGCGCCAGCCGGGGGACGGCCGACCAGGCGGCCTCGTCCTCCAGGTGGGCGGCCAGGTGCCAGGGCTCGTACGCCTCGGTGCCGACCAGCAGCAGCGCACCGGCCCCGCGCCGGTCCACCGAACGCCGCAGCGCACCGGCGAAGCCGCCGACCGCCTCCAACCAGCCGGTGCCCGTGAGTCGTTCACGAAGTGCCGAAACTCTCACTGCGTCCATGCGGGCCAGGATGTCGCGCCGGGCCCGCGGTTTGGGAAGATCGGCCCATGACTTCCCTCGATTCAGCGACAAACCCGGCCCACGAGCTGCCGGACGTCTCGCAGTTGGTGGTCGGTGTCCTCGGCGGCACCGGCGACCAGGGACGCGGCCTGGCCCTGCGGCTGGCCAAGGCCGGCCAGCAGGTGATCATCGGCTCCCGCGACGCCGCCCGGGCCGAGGCCTCGGCCGCCGAGCTGGGCCTCGGCGTGCGCGGTGCCGACAACGCCACCGTCGCCCGGGAGAGCGACGTGGTGATCATCGCGGTCCCGTGGGACGGCCACGCCGCCACCCTGACCGCGCTGCGCGAGGACCTCGCCGGAAAGATCGTCGTCGACTGCGTCAACCCGCTCGGCTTCGACAAGCAGGGCGCCTACGCGCTCAAGCCGGAGGAGGGCAGCGCCGCCCAGCAGGCCGCCGCCCTGCTGCCGGACTCCCGGGTCACCGCAGCCTTCCACCACCTCTCGGCGGTGCTGCTCCAGGACGAGTCGGTGGAGCGGATCGACACCGACGTCATGGTGCTCGGCGACGAGCGGGCCGCCACCGACGTCGTGCAGGCCCTGGCGGGCCGGATCCCCGGCATGCGCGGCGTCTTCGCGGGCCGGCTGCGCAACGCCCACCAGGTGGAGGCGCTGGTGGCGAACCTGATCTCGGTCAACCGCCGCTACAAGGCCCACGCGGGCCTGCGGATCACCGACGTGTAGCAGTCGGAGGTTCGTGTCGACCTCACCCCTGGACCCGCTCCGGAGGTGAGGTCGGCGACAATGGGTGGCGGCCGACCCCGGCCGTCCGCACCCGGTCCTAGGAGCTCCGCGCCATGCCTCGCACGTCCCTCTTCGCCCTGCTCGTCGTCGTCCTCGCGCTGGCGGCCGCCGTGGTCTCGATGGTCGAGGGCTTCTGGATCGGGCTGATCTGGCTCCCGCTGGCCGGTGTGGCGAGCAACGTGCTGTGGCTGAACCGGCGCAAGGCGAAGATCGCCGAGGCGGCGGCCGAGCAGGGCTGAGCGGCCGCCGACCTCACGAGCGCCCCCGGGGCGCTCAGCTCTCCCAGAAGCGGAACAGCAGCTGCCCGTAGGCCGCGAAGTTGTCGTCCGTCACGCCGAACAGGTGCATCACCGCGAACACGGCGTCGAAGAGCAGGCTCCGCACCTGGGGCTGCCACATCAGGGCGAACACCGCGAGCAGCCCGTACGGCGCGAACGGCTCCACCGCGCGCCGGGTCTTGTACGACAGCCAGGGCTCGACGATGCCGTAGCCGTCCAGGCCGGGGATCGGCAGCAGGTTGAGGATCGCGGCGCTGACCTGGAGCAGGCCGAGGAAGGCGAAAGCGCAGGCCAGCGGGGTGTAGCGCCACGGCCAGTCGACGCCGTGCCACTCCATCGAGAAGCCCGGGTTGTCCAGCCACCCGGCGCCGACCGGGATCAGCAGGGCCGCCCCGATCACCAGGTTCACCAGCGGGCCGGCCGCCGAGATCAGGCTGTGCTTGAGCCGGCCCTGGATCCGGCTGCGCTCGATCCAGACCGAGCCGCCGGGCAGGCCGATGCCGCCGAGGATCACGAAGATGATCGGCAGCACGAAGCTGAGCAGGATGTTGGCGTACTTCAGCGGGTTGAGCGTGAGGTAGCCCTTGGCGCCGACGGTGATGTCGCCGCCGTGCAGGGCGGTGCGGGCGTGGGCGTACTCGTGCAGGCAGAGCGAGACCATCCAGCCCGAGACCACGAACAGGAACACCCCGAACGAGGCGTTGCCGTAGCCGGAGTACACCGCCCAGGCGGAGGTGCCCAGGGTGGCGAGGAGCACCCAGAACACCGGACTGATCCGGCGGTCCTCGCTGCGGGAGCGCGGCGTGGCGGCGAAGGTCATCTGTGGGTGCTCCGTGGACAGAGGGAAGGGGGATACCGGCTGGGACCGATCATGCCGGGCGGGCCGGTGGCCGGACAAGCCGCCCAGGGTGAACGTCCGAGGGGAGGCGTCCGGTTCCGACGCGCCCCGGGGCCGGGGAGGGGACGGCACAATTGTGCGGCCGCGCCGCCGTCCATCGACCAGAATGGTCCGGTGCACTACGGCATCCTCGGTACCACCACGGCCCACCACGACGACGGCACGCCGGTCCCGCTCGGCGGGGCCCGGCTGCGGGCGCTGCTCACCGCGCTGGCCCTGCGGCAGGGCCGGCCGGTCCCGGCCGACCTGCTGGTGGACGAGGTGTGGGACGCCGAGCCACCGCAGGACTCCTCCGCGGCCCTGCAGACCCTGGTCGGCCGGCTGCGCCGCACCATCGGCCGGGAGCGGGTCGGCTCCGGGCCGGCCGGGTACTGGCTGGCCGAGCCGGCCACCGACCTCGCCGACTTCCAGCGGCTGAGCACCGAGGGCCGGCACGCCCTCGACGCCGGTGACAGCGCGCTGGCCGCCGAGCGGCTGCGCGCCGCCCTGGCGCTGTGGCGCGGTCCCGCGCTCGCCGATCTGCCCGACCGCGCCGCCGCGGCCGCCCGGCTGGAGGCCCAGCGGGACGAGGCCCGCCGGCACCGGATAACCGCGGACCTCGGCCTGGGCCGGGCCGCCGAGCTGGTCGCCGAACTGGCCGAGCTCTGCGAACGGCAGCCGCTGGACGAGCCCTTGCAGCTGCTGATGCTGCGGGCGCTGCACGGGAGCGGCCGTACCGCCGAGGCGCTGCGCCACTACGAGCGCACCCGGCGCGCCCTGGCGGACGAGCTCGGCGTCGACCCCGGCCGTCAACTCCGGGACTACTACGCCGAGTTGCTCAGCTCGGCCGAGCCGACCCCGACCCCGGCAGCGCCCCCGGTCGCCGCCCCGGTCCGACCGCACGAGCCGCAGCTCCTGGCCCCGGCGCCCCAACTCCCGCGCGCCACCGGGAACCTGCGCGGCCGGCTGACCAGCTTCGTCGGCCGGGAGGGCGATCTCACCGCCCTGCGCGGCCTGGTGGCGACGAGCCGGCTGGTCACCCTGACCGGTCCGGGCGGCTCCGGCAAGACCCGGCTGTCGGTCGAGGCCGGTCGCGCCGAACAGTCCGCCGGGCACTGGCCGGACGGCGTCTGGCTGGCCGAACTCGCCCCGCTGGAGAGCCCGGAGGCCGTTCCGGCCGCCGTGGTCTCCGCGCTCGGGATGCGCGAGATCGTGCTGCACGCCAGCAGCATGGTCGCCGAGGTGATGGAGAAGCGCGCCCAGGACCCGGTGCGCCGGCTGGTCGAGTACTGCGGCCAGCGCCGGATGCTGCTGGTCCTGGACAACTGTGAGCACCTGATCCAGGCCGCCGCCGATCTGGTGGACACGCTGCTCGCCGAGTGCCCCGGGCTGACCGTGGTCGCCACCAGCCGTGAGCCGCTCGGCGTCCCCGGGGAGACCGTCGTGCCGGTCGAGCCGCTGCCCGACCCGGTGGCGCTGCGGCTGCTCACCGAGCGGGCGGCGGCCGCCCGTCCGGGCTTCGACCCGCAGAGCGACCCGGAGGCCTGCGCCGAGATCTGCCGTCGGCTGGACGGCCTGCCGCTGGCCATCGAACTGGCCGCCGCCCGGCTGCGGGTGATGACGGCCCGGCAGATCGCCGACCGCCTGGACGGCCGCTTCGCCCTGCTCACGGCCGGCAGCCGCACCCTGCTGCCGCGCCAGCAGACGCTGCGCGCGGTGGTCGACTGGAGCTGGGAGCTGCTGGGCAAGCGGGAGCGGGCGGTGCTGCGCCGGCTCTCGGTGTTCGCGGGCGGCTGGCAGCTGGAGGACGCCGAGCCGATCTGCGCCGACGGCACCGAGGTGGTCGCCGTGGAGGTCGCCGACCTGCTGCTCTCCCTGGTCGACAAGTCCCTGCTGGTGGCCGATCTGGCCGACGACGGCGTCCAGCCGCGCTACCGGATGCTGGAGACCATCCACGAGTACGCCACCGAGCGGCTCGCCGAGTCCGCCGCCGAGCGCGACGCCACCGGCGCCCGCCACCTGGCGCACTTCCGCGCGCTGGTCGCCACCGCCGACCAGAACATCCACGGCCCGCGGCAGCTGCACTGGCTGACGGTGCTGGACCGGGAGCAGGACAACATCCGGGCGGCGTTGCGCCGGGCGATCGACCTCGCGGACGAGCAGCAGGCGCTGGTCATCGCCGTCGGCCTGGGCTGGTACTGGTCGCTGCGCGGCTACAGCCTGGAGGCCCGCGGCTGGTACACCGCGATCGCCGCGCTCGGCCCGGACCCGTTCGGCCCGGACGCCCCGGCGCCGGTGCCGCTGGAGCACAACGTGCTCTCGTACGACCTGCCGATGCCCGACGGGGTGGTCGAGGAGGCCCGCCGGCTGGTCGCGATGTTCCTGCTGCTCGGGATGTTCGAGGGGAACCTGGACATCCTGGGCGACGCCGGTGCGGTCCGGACGGCGGAGCGGCTGCTGGACACCTACACCACCGAGCTGCCGCAGGCCTACCGGTTCCCGGCGCTGATGCGGGTGTTCGCGGCCTTCCTGGCCGGCCGCCTGGAGCTGATGAAGAGCCTGCTGGACGACGCGGTCCGGGGCTGCGAGCTGTACGGCGACCCGTACGACCTGGCGTTCGCCCTCCAGGTCCGGGCCAGGATGCTGAACGACTGGCCGGACGGCGAGGAGCAGGGCGTCCGGGACGGTCTGCGCGCCCTGGAGCTGTTCGAGGAGGCCGGTGACCTCTGGGGGGTGTCCCAGGCGCTGGCGGTGCGCGGTGAGTCGCTGGCCATCCGGGGTGACTCCCGGGGCGCCGCCGACGCGTACGAGCGGGCGATCCGGCTGGCCGAGGAGCTGGGCGCGCCGCACGAGGTGCCGATGCTGCGGGTGAGCCTGGGCAGCGCCCTGCTGGAGCAGGACACGGAGCGCGGGGAGCGGATCGTCCGGGAGGCGCTGGCCGCCATCGACGGCACGGGCCTCAACGAGTCCACCACCGGTGCCCTGCTGATCGGCCACCTGACGCTCAGCGGCCTCCACGCCCAGCGCGGCGACTTCCAGCAGGCCCTGGACGGGCTGGACGCGCTGGAGGGGGTCGGCATGGGCGGCTTCATGCCGGGTGTCGTGGGCGGGCTGCTGGTCAGCACCCGGGGCTGGATCACGGCTCGGGCCGGGGATCCGGACGCGGGGCTCGCCCTGCTGTGCGAGGGTCGTCGGATGCTCCTCTCGGTGACCATGGCGGCCGGTTTCGCCGAGCAGATGACGGTCATGGTGGTGCCGGCCGTGATCGGCGTGCTGCGCTCCTTCGCGGAGCGGGACGGCGACCTGGAGCGGGCCCGGCGGGCGGTGGTGCTGCTCGGCGCGCACAAGGGGCTGAACGGTCCCAAGGGCGGCTACCTGGACAAGGTGGAGCGGGAGCGGTCGTCCGCCGCCCTGCGGGGGCTGCTGGGCGACGCCGCGTACGAGGCGGCGTACGCCGTGGGCGAGGCGATGGCTCCGGAGCAGACCCAGGCGATGCTGTCCGAGCTGCTCGCCTGAGACGCCCGGAGGGCGGTCGCCCGGTGCCCGTCCCCTGGTCACCGGCCGACCGCCCGTTCGTCCCGGGCGGCGTCCTGTCCACGGTCGCCGCCCGGCCCTCGTCCCCGGCCCGCTCAGGTCCGCTTGCGGAAGCGGGCCACCGCGAGCGGGGCGAAGATCGCGGTCGAGGCGGCGGACCAGATCAGCACGATCATCACCGGGTGGGCCACCGCCCCCTCCCCGTTGAGCAGCGCACGGGAGGCGTCGGCCAGTGCGGACAGCGGGTTGACCTTGGTGAAGGCCTGGAGCCAGCCCGGCATGGTGCTGGTCGGGGCGAAGATCGAGCTGCCGAACTGCATCGGCATCAGGACCAGCATGGAGACGCCCTGGACGGCCTGGGCGCTCTTCATCGACATGCCCAGCAGCATCGAGATCCAGACGATCGACATGCCGAACACCAGCGACAGGCCGACCGCGGCCAGCAGCTCCGGAACGCCGGTCCTGAGCTCGAAGCCGAGGATGAAGGCGAAGGTCAGCAGGATCAGCGAGGAGAGCAGGGCCCGCAGCGTCTCCGCCACGATCTTGGAGAGCAGGACGGAGGCCCGGCCGATCGGCAGGGTCCGGAAGCGGTCCATCACCCCGCTCTGGAAGTCGGTGTTCAGGCCGGTGCCGACGGCCAGCGCCAGCGTCATGCCGGTCTGTCCGAGCAGCCCGGGGATCATGAACTGCTTGTACTTGTCCTGGTCGCCGCCCATCATGGCGCCGCCGAAGACGTAGACGAACAGCACGGTGAAGACGATCGGCATCAGCACGGCGTCGAACATCGACTCCGGGTCGGCCTTGATCCGCATCAGGTTGCGGCGGGTCAGTGCGCCGATGTGGCGCAGGGTGGCGGCCGGGCCGATCCGGGTCTCGTCGGCCGCCGGGTCCCGGAGCGCGGCGGGGGTGAGGGTGGCGGTGGTCATGCGACGGGCTCCTTGACGAGGGCGTCGGCGGCCGCGGCGGTCGCGTCGGCGGCGGGCTTGCCGGTGATGGCGAGGAAGACCTCGTCCAGGCTGGGGACCTTGGTGTCGATGCCGGCGATCGCGAAGCCGCGGCCGCCGAGCACCCCGATCACGGCGGTGAGCTGCTCCTCGCCGGTGAGCGGCACCGCGAGCAGGCCGTCGTCGGGGGAGAAGGTGGCGGAGGCGACGCCGTTCTCGTGCAGGCAGCGGGCCATCTCCGGCAGTTCGGCCGGGTGGGCGGGGCGGACCTGGAGGATCTGGCCGCCGACCTTGGCCTTGAGCTCGGCTACGCCGCCGGCGGCGATCACCTTGCCCCGGTCGATGACGGTCAGCTCGTCGGCGAGCTGCTCGGCCTCCTCCATGTACTGGGTGGTCAGCAGCACGGTGCTGCCCTCGGCGACCATCCGCTGCACCTCGTCCCAGACCTCGTTGCGGGTGCGCGGGTCCAGGCCGGTGGTGGGCTCGTCCAGGTAGAGCACCCGGGGGCGGCCCATCATGCTGGCGGCCAGGTCGAGGCGCCGGCGCATGCCGCCGGAGTAGGTCTTGGCGATCCGCTTGGCGGCGTCGGTGAGCGAGAAGCGCTCCAGCAGCTCGGCGGCCCGGGCCTTGGCCTCCCGGCTGGGGAGGTCGAGCAGCCGGCCGATCAGGTAGAGGTTCTCGTAGCCGGAGAGCAGCTCGTCCACGGAGGCGTACTGGCCGGTCAGGCCGATGGTGCGACGCAGTTGCTTGGGCTGGCGCAGGACGTCGTAGCCGCCGACGAACGCGCTGCCGGCGTCCGGCTTGATCAGCGTGGAGAGGACCCGCACCAGGGTGGTCTTGCCGGCGCCGTTGGGGCCGAGCAGGGCGAGGACGGTGCCTTCGCGGACGGTGAGGTCGACGCCGTCGAGGGCCTTGGTGGTGCCGAAGTGCTTGACGATGCCGTGGACCTCGACGGCGTTCCCGGCTGTTCCCCGCGTGTTCGGGGCGGTCGCGATTCCTGTCATGCCCCCAGGTTGTCCGCCCCGGCTGTCAGCCCCCTGTCGCCCGCCCGCCCCGGCTGTCAGCCCGCTGTCACGGCCCTCGGCGGCATGACAGCGCCCCTGCTCCGAGCGGCTCGGAGCAGGGGCGGGGGAGCCGTCCGTCAGTGGAAGCTGTGCTCCGCGGCCGGGAAGGCCCCGGTGCGGACCTCCTCGGCGAACTCGCGGGCGGCGTCGCCGAGGACGCCGCGCAGGTTCGCGTACTTCTTGACGAACTTGGGCACCCGGCCCGCGGTCATGCCGGCCATGTCGGTCCAGACCAGCACCTGGGCGTCGGTCTCCGGGCCGCCGCCGATGCCGACGGTGGGGATCGCCAGCTGCTCGGTGACCTGGGCGGCCAGCTCGGCCGGGACGGCCTCCAGCACCACGGAGAAGGCGCCGGACTGCTGGACGGCCTTGGCGTCGCGGAGCAGCTGGTGGGCGGCCTCGTCGCCGCGGCCCTGGACGGGGTAGCCGCCGAGGGCGTGCACCGACTGCGGGGTGAGGCCGATGTGGGCCATCACCGGGACGCCGGCCTCGACCAGCAGCTCGATGGAGCGGGCGCTGCGCTCGCCGCCCTCCAGCTTGACCGCGCCGACCCCGGCCTCCTTCATCAGCCGGGCCGCGTTGTGCATGGCCTGGGCGGGCGACTCCTGGTAGGAGCCGAACGGCAGGTCGGCGACGATCATGGCGCGCTGGGTGCCGCGGACGACGGCGGCGGAGAGCATCACCATCTGATCCATGGTCACCGGCACGGTGGTCTCGTAGCCGAGGTGGCAGTTGCCGGCCGAGTCGCCGACGAGCAGGACGGGGATCCCGGCCTCGTCGAACACGCCCGCGGTGAGGGCGTCGTAGGCGGTGAGCATCGCCCACCTCTCGCCGCGCTGCTTGGCGGTGGCGAGGTCGCGGACGGTGACGCGGCGGTTGGTGACCCCGCCGTAGAGGCCGGCGGTCGACGCCTGGTTCTGGGCAGGCGAAGGCGAAGAAGCGTTCATCGAACGGACTCCTGAAGGGTTGTCGTCTCGTGGCGCCGTACGGCGTCCCCGGATCACCTCCATGCTTGCACGCCCCGGCGTGAGCGCAAAGAGGGGTGCGGTCGGCAGGGTGCGATCCACGCCACACCGGCCCCTCGCGTCCCTCGGGCTTTGCTTCCATTTTACGAAACGGACTCGTCTCGTATCGTATTGGCCGCTACTCTGGTCCAGGGGGTTACGAGACGCAAGCGGCTCGCAAATGCCCGCCAGTGCCACGCCAACACGGACGGGAAGACCAATGACCACCGCAGCCGCGCCACCCCGCGTGCCGGAAGCCATCCACCGCCGGCGCTGGGCGATCCTGGGCACCCTGGTGCTCGCCCTGCTCGTCGTCGTGCTCGACAACTCGATCCTCAACGTCGCGATGAAGACCATCGCGACCCCCGCCCCGGTCGGACTGGGCGCCACCCAGAGCGACCTGGAATGGGCGATCAACTCGTACACCCTGGTGTTCGCCGGGCTGCTCTTCACCTCGGGCCTGCTCGGCGACCGCTTCGGCCGCAAGCGCGCCCTGCTCGGCGGCATGGTGGTCTTCGGGATCGCCTCGCTGCTGTCCTCGATGGCCGCCTCGCCCGGCGAGCTGATCGGCTACCGCGCCCTGATGGGCGTCGGCGGCGCCCTCGCGATGCCCGCCACGCTGGCGATCATCATGAACGTCTTCGAGCGCGAGGAGCAGCCCAAGGCGATCGGCATCTGGGCCGGCGCGGTCGGCCTGGCCATCGCCATCGGCCCGATCACCGGCGGCGTGCTGATCGAGCACTTCTGGTGGGGCTCGGTCTTCCTGGTCAACGTGCCGATCGTGATCGTCGCGCTGATCGCGATGGCCGTCCTGGTCCCCGAGTCCAAGGACCCGAACCCGGGCCGGATGGACCCGGTCGGCGTGCTGCTGTCGGTCATCGGCCTGGTCGCGCTGATCTACGGCATCATCAAGGGCGGCGAGCTGGCCGACTTCACCGCGTTCGCGGCCTGGGGCCCGACCCTGCTGGGCGTGCTCGCGCTGGCCGCCTTCGTCTGGTTCGAGCGCCGCACGCAGTTCCCCGCGCTGGACGTCACCTGGTTCCGCAACAAGGTGTTCAGCGCCTCGGTGGTGGTCGTCGCGGTGATCTTCTTCGCGCTGATGGGCGTCTCCTTCTTCGGCGTCTTCTACACCCAGAGCGTGCGCGGCTACAGCGCCCTCCAGGCCGGCGTGCTGATGCTCCCGCTGGCCGCCGCCCAGCTGCTGTTCGCCCCCCGGGCCCGGCTGGTGGTCGAGCGCCTCGGGGTCGCCGCCACGGCCGCGGGCGGCATGGTGCTGGTCGCGCTCGGCTTCCTCGGCTACACCGTGCTGACCGCGACGACCCCGATCTGGGTGCTGGTCGTGCTCGGCCTGGTGATGGGCGCCGGGATGGCCCACGTCATGCCGCCGGTCACCGTCGCGATCATGGGCTCGCTGCCCCGCGAGAAGGCCGGCGCCGGCTCGGCCGTCAACAACACCTTCCGCCAGGTCGGCGGCTCGCTCGGGGTCGCCGTGCTCGGCGCGGTGCTCTCCACCGTCTACCGCGACGGGATGACCGGCCCGCTGCACCAGCTGCCCCAGGCCGTGCAGGAGAAGGCCGGGGCCAACCTGGACCGGGCCGCCGAGTCGCTGGAGTCCACCCGGGCCTTCGTCGAGCACGTCCCCGGCGGCCTGGCCGACGGGCTGATCGGCCCGGCGAACGACGCCTTCATCCACGCCATGCACGTGGTGGCCTCGCTCTCGGTCGGCATCTCGCTGGTCGGCGCGCTGGTCGCCTGGTTCCTGCTCCCGCGCCGCACCGCCGCCCCCGCGGGTGTCCCCGGCGGTCCGGGCGGGCAGGTTCCCGGGCAGCAGGACCAGCCCCGGGCGGCCGCGGCCGCCTGACCTGCGGACGGCTGAGCGACAATGGCCCTGCCGGTCGGTGCCCCCCACCCGCAGGGTCCAGGTCCTGGACGGGGTCGCCCGGCCCGGACCGACGGACCCACCGCGGCGCCCGCGCGCCCGGGACCAGCGAGCGAGAGGCAGCGGGGATGAGGACGGACACGCCGAGCGCCGACACCGGGCAGGCCTGCGCGGCGGTACGCCGCGGCCGGCCCCGCAGCGAGGCCGCCGAGCAGGCCATCTTCACCGCCGTCGAGGACCTGATGGCCGACGGCAAGGCGCTGTCCGAACTCACCATCGAGGGCATCGCCACCGCCGCCGGCGTCGGCAAGGCGACCATCTACCGGCGCTGGCCCAACAAGGAGGCCCTGCTGGTCGACCTGGTCAGCCGGCTGGAGGAGCCGATCCCGGCCCCCACCGGCGCCGGCGCCCGCGAGGACCTGATCGCGATGGTCGACTACATCCGCCGGCGGGGCCTGGCCAAGCGCACCCGCTGGGTGCTCAAGGCGACGCTCGGCCAGATGCAGGCCCTGCCGGAGCTGCACAACGCCTACCGGGAGCGGGTGATCAAGCCGCGCCGCGAGGTCGGGATCCTCGCGATCCGGCGGGCCGTCGCCGAGGGCCTGATCCGCGACGACCTCGACGTGGAGCTGCTCGGCGACCTGCTGATGGGGCCGATCCTCTACCGCAGCGTCCTCTCGGACGACACCGACCTGGAGGACCCGGACCTGTCCCGCCAGCTGGTCGACTCCGTGCTCGACGGCATCGCGCGGCGCTGAGGTTCACTCCTTCGTGTCCGACGTGGCCTGGCTCACCAAAGCGGGCCACGCCGGAACCCGCTCCCGGGGCCGCGCGTCTGTCCCGGCATAGGCTGAGCCGGGTCACCGATCAAACCGGCACCAGTCCGGCACCGCGCCCGTACCCCCACGGACCGGACGACGGACCGGCGACGGCACGAGCGACGGGAGCCACGGCATGGCGCAGGCGGACAGCACCGAACGGACCACGTCCCGTGGCGGTGCGGGCGCGGACGCCGGCCGCAGCGGCGGCTTCCTCGGCCTGCGGCACTGGGGCCGGGACGCCCGCGGCAGCGGCACCTGGCGGCGCGGACTGCTGATCGCCCTGCTGGCCCTGCTCACCGCCGTGCTGCTGGGCTTCCACGCCCGGGTGCCGAACAGCGTCGGCAACCTCGGCAGCCTGCTGGAGACCTTCCTGCCCTGGGTGGGGCTGGCGGTCCCGGTGCTGCTGGTGCCCGCGCTGCTGCGCCGCTCCGCCACCGCCCTGATCGCCCTGCTGGTGCCCGCCGTGCTGTGGGTCAACCTGTTCGGCGGGCTGCTGTCCGACAAGAGCGGCGGCAAGGGCGACTGGACGGTGGTCAGCCACAACGTCGCCGCGGGCAACACCGACGTGCCGGGCACCATCCGCGGCCTGGTGGCCTCGAACGCCCAGATCGTCGCCCTCCAGGAGCTGGCCGGCAGCCAGCTGCGGGAGTACGAGACCGGGCTCGCCGCGGCGTACCCGTACCACTCCGTGGAGGGGACGGTCGGGCTCTGGTCGAAGTACCCGATCGACGGGGTCACCCCGGTGGACCTGAGGATGGGCTGGACCAGGGCGTTCCGGGCCCAGGTCACCACCCCGCAGGGCCCGCTCGCGGTGTACGTCGCCCACCTGCCGTCCGTCCGGCTCAAGGCCGAGGGCGGGTTCACCGTCCACCAGCGGGACATCAGCGCCCAGGCGCTCGGCGACGCCGTGCAGGCCGAGCCGGTGAAGAAGGTCCTGCTGCTCGGCGACCTCAACGGCACCATGAACGACCGCAGCCTGGCGCCGGTCACCTCGCAGATGCGCTCGGCCCAGGGCGCGGCCGGGGACGGCTTCGGGTTCAGCTGGCCCGCGGCGTTCCCGATGGCGCGGATCGACCAGATCATGAGCAAGGGCGGGCTCCGGCCGGTGGACTCCCGCACCCTGCCCCGGGACGGCAGCGACCACCTCGCGGTGGCCGCCGCCTTCACCTACAACTAGGGCGTGTCAGACACGCCCTAGCCGCCCGGTCAGCCGCGCCGCCAGCGGTTGGTGATCGGCAGCCGGCGGTCGCGGCCGAAGTTCTTCACCGAGGTCTTCGGGCCCGGCGGGTACTGGCGCCGCTTGTACTCGGCGGTGTCGACCAGCCGGACCACCCGGTCCACCACGGCCGGGTCGAAGCCCGCCGCGACGATCGCGTCCCGGCCCTCGTCGCCCTCGATGTAGCGCTCCAGCACGCTGTCCAGCAGGTCGTAGTCGGGCAGCGAGTCGGCGTCCACCTGGTCCGGCCGCAGTTCGGCGGACGGCGGCTTGCTGATGGTGTTCTCCGGGATCGGCGGCACCTCGCCGCGCCGCTCGGCCTCCTCGTTGCGCCAGCGGGCGAGGCGGAAGACCAGTGACTTGTAGACGTCCTTGATCGGGCCGTAGGCGCCCACCGAGTCGCCGTACAGGGTGGAGTAGCCGACCGCCAGCTCGCTCTTGTTGCCGGGCGCGAGCACGATGTGCCCCTCCTGGTTGGAGATCGCCATCAGCAGGGTGCCGCGCAGCCGGGACTGGAGGTTCTCCTCGGCCAGGCCGGTCAGCTCGGTGGCGCCCAGGTAGGCGTCGAACATCGGGGCGATGGAGACGGTCCGGAAGTGCAGCCCGGTGCGGCGGGCCAGTTCGGCCGCGTCGTCCCGGGAGTGCTGGGAGGAGTAGCGGCTGGGCATCGAGACGCAGTGCACGTGGTCGGCGCCGAGCGCGTCCACCGCGATCGCGGCCACCAGGGCCGAGTCGATGCCGCCGGAGAGGCCGATCAGCACCGAGCGGAAGCCGTTCTTGACCACGTACGCCCGGGTGCCGGAGACCAGCGCGGCCCAGATCTCGGCCTCGTCGGACAGCCGGGGCGCGATGTCGGCGGCGGGCCGGCCGGCGGGCACCGGGGCCGGCTCGTCGCTCAGTTCGGTGCGGACCAGGTGCAGCCCGTCGCTGAGCAGCAGGCCGTCGGTGTGGTCGCTGCCGGCGGCCGGCAGGTCGAGGTCCAGCAGCACCAGGTGTTCCTCGAACTGCGGTGCGCGGGCCAGGACTTCGCCGTCCGCGCCGACCACGATCGAGTCGCCGTCGAAGACCAGCTCGTCCTGGCCGCCGACCATGTTGACGTACGCCAGGGTGCAGCCCGCCTCGGCGGCGCGGCGCTGCACCAGCTCCAGCCGCTGGTCGTCCTTGTTCCGTTCGTACGGCGAGCCGTTGACGACCAGCAGCAGGCCGGCCCCGGCCTCGCGGGCGGCGGTGACCCGGCCGCCGTCCTGCCAGATGTCCTCGCAGATCGCCAGGGCGACGTCCACCCCGTGCAGCCGCAGCACCGGCAGCTGGTCGCCGGGGACGAACCAGCGGTACTCGTCGAACACGCCGTAGTTGGGCAGGTGGTGCTTGGCGAAGCGGGTGAGCACCTCGCCCCGGTGCAGCACCGCGGCGCAGTTCTGCGGCGACCCGGCGGGGCGGTTGAAGCGCGGCGAGGGGTGGTCGGAGCGCCCGAGGTAGCCGACCACCACCGGCACCTCGCCCAGCCCGTCGTCGGCCAGCCGGCCGGCCAGCTCCACCAGGGCGCCGCGCGAGGCCTCGACGAAGGAGCCGCGCAGTGCGAGGTCCTCGACCGGGTAGCCGGTCAGGGCCATCTCGGGGAACGCGACCAGCTGGGCACCGGCCTCCACGGCCTGCTTGGTCCAGCGCACCACCTCTTCGCTGTTGCGGGCGAGGTCACCGACCCAGGGGTCGATCTGGCTCAGGGCGAGACGGAGATTGGGCATGGTCCGAAGTCTAATCGTCTAACTGACGCAATGTCCCGTGGGGACGACTCCTCGGGGGTCGGCCCTGCCGTGTCGCGCGGGGATCGGCCATGATGGGGGCAACCGCTCGACGAGGTCTTCCGGGTGCCTCCCGGGCGTAACACGAGCGTAAAGAGCAGA
Source organism: Kitasatospora sp. NPDC059088 (assembly GCF_042738155.1). NCBI lineage: Bacteria > Bacillati > Actinomycetota > Actinomycetes > Kitasatosporales > Streptomycetaceae > Kitasatospora > Kitasatospora sp. NPDC059088. The sequence goes on from NZ_JBHYGR010000081.1 coordinate 35,897, forward strand.
GGTGAGACTGTCCCCATGGGCAAGCAGCAGCAGTTCGTGCTTCGGACGCTCGAGGAGCGTGACATCCGGTTCGTCCGGCTGTGGTTCACCGATGTTCTCGGGTTCCTCAAGTCGGTGGCGGTGGCGCCGGCCGAGTTGGAGCAGGCCTTCGAGGAGGGCATCGGTTTCGACGGCTCGGCGATCGAGGGATTCGCCCGGGTGTACGAATCCGACATGATCGCCAAGCCGGATCCGACCACCTTCCAGATCCTGCCGTGGCGCTCGGAGACCCCGGGCACCGCGCGGATGTTCTGCGACATCCTGATGCCGGACGGCTCGCCCTCCTACGCCGACCCCAGGTTCGTGCTCAAGCGCACCCTGGAGAAGGCCTCCGACCAGGGCTTCACCTTCTACACCCACCCCGAGATCGAGTTCTTCCTGTTGAAGAACCTGCCCGGTGACGGCACCGCGCCGATCCCGGCCGACCAGTCCGGCTACTTCGACCACACCCCGCGCGGGGTGGGCCACGACTTCCGCCGACAGGCCATCACCATGCTGGAGTCGATGGGCATCTCGGTCGAGTTCTCGCACCACGAGGGCGCCCCCGGCCAGCAGGAGATCGACCTGCGCTACGCCGACGCGCTGTCCACCGCCGACAACATCATGACCTTCCGCCTGGTCATGAAGGAGGTCGCGCTGGAGCAGGGCGTGCACGCGAGCTTCATGCCCAAGCCGTTCTCCGAGCACCCCGGCAGCGGCATGCACACCCACCTCTCGCTCTTCGAGGGCGACCGCAACGCCTTCCACGAGTCCGGCGCCGAGTACCAGCTCTCCAAGGTCGGCCGCTCGTTCATCGCCGGCCTGCTGCGGCACGCCGCCGAGACGGCCGCCGTCACCAACCAGTGGGTGAACTCCTACAAGCGGATCTGGGGCGGCTCCCAGCGCACCGCCGGCGCCGGCGGCGAGGCCCCCTCGTACATCTGCTGGGGCCACAACAACCGCTCGGCGCTGATCCGGGTGCCGATGTACAAGCCGGGCAAGCAGGGCTCCACCCGGATCGAGGTCCGCTCCCTGGACACCGGCTGCAACCCGTACCTCGCCTACGCCGTGACCCTCGCGGCCGGCCTCAAGGGCATCGAGGAGGGTTACGAGCTCCCGCCCGGCGCCGACGACGACGTGTGGGCGCTGACCGACTCCGAGCGCCGCGCCCTCGGCATCCAGCCGATGCCGCAGAACCTCGGCGAGGCCATCGACCTGATGCAGCGCAGCGAGCTGGTCGCCGAGACCCTGGGCGAGCACGTCTTCGACTTCTTCCTGCGCAACAAGCGCCAGGAGTGGGAGGAGTACCGCTCCGAGGTGACCCCGTTCGAGCTGCGGAAGAACCTCCAGGTGCTCTGAGCAGGCGCTCCGAGCACCTGCGGTGAGCTGCGGCTCCGACCTCTTCCGGCCCCGCCGTCGCCCGCCCGGGCCGTGGCGGGGCCGTCGTCACGGGGGCGGTCCGCCCGGTGGTCACGCCCGGCGCGGGGCCGCCGGTGAGCGTAACCTGCCTGCGGGGGCGGGCCCCCTTGGCGGACGGGATGGAGGGGCCGATGGCGGTGGAGGAACAGCGGGCCGGGAGCCGGGTCAGCCGGCCCGAGATCAGGCTGGTCCGGCGCGGGTTCACCGATCCCGCGAAGGCGGTGCGGCTGCTGGACGGCCCCGGGCTGGAGGGCCTGGCCGACGACCCGGTGGTGCTGGACGCGCTCGGCGCCACCGCCGACCCCGACCTCGCGCTGCTGGGCCTGGCCCGGCTGGTGGAGGCCGCCGACGAGGCCGAGCGGCACACCCTGCGGGACACCCTCACCACCTCCAAGCCGCTGCGCGACCGGCTGCTCGGCGTGCTCGGCGTCTCCACCGCGCTCGCCGACCACCTGGCCCGGCACCCGCACGACTGGCACGCGCTGGTCACCTTCGAACTGCGCGACATGCACCCCGGCCCGGCGGACTTCCGCCGCGCCCTCGCCGAGGGCGTCCGGGGCGCCGGCCGCAGCCCCGAGAACGCCCTGCGGATCGCCTACCGGCGCTGCCTGCTGGCCATCGCCGCCCGCGACCTCACCGGCACCACCGACCTCGCCCAGACCGCCGCCGAACTCGCCGACCTGGCCGGCGCCACCCTCCAGACCGCCCTGGACCTCGTCGCCGAGCAGGACCCGGAGGCCGCCGCGGCCTGCCGGCTCGCGGTGATCGGGATGGGCAAGTGCGGCGGCCGCGAACTCAACTACGTCTCCGACGTGGACGTCATCTTCGTCGCCGAGCCGCGCGAGGGCGTGGACGAGCACGCGGCCGTCAAGGCCGCCACCCGGCTGGCCGCCGCGCTCACCCGGCTCTGCTCGGACACCACCGGCGAGGGCACCATCTGGCCGGTGGACGCCAACCTGCGCCCGGAGGGCCGCAACGGCCCGCTGGTGCGCACCCTGGCCAGCCACCTCGCCTACTACCAGCGGTGGGCCAAGACCTGGGAGTTCCAGGCCCTGCTCAAGGCCCGCCCGGTCGCCGGGGACGCCGAGCTCGGCGCCGCGTACGTCGAGGCGCTCGCCCCGATGGTCTGGCAGGCCGCCGCCCGGGAGAACTTCGTCACCGACGTCCAGCAGATGCGCCGCCGGGTGATCGACTCCATCCCGGCCCCCGAGGTCGACCGCCAGCTCAAGCTCGGCCCGGGCGGGCTGCGCGACGTCGAGTTCTCCGTCCAGCTGCTCCAGCTGGTGCACGGCCGCACCGACCCGGCGCTGCGCAGCGGCAACACCCTGGAGGCGCTGGCCGCGCTCTCCCGCGGCGGGTACGTCGGCCGGGCGGACGCCGCCTCGCTGGACACCGCGTACCGCTTCCTGCGCTCGCTGGAGCACCGCATCCAGTTGCACCGGCTGCGCCGCACCCACCTGATGCCCACCGCCGAGGCGGACCAGCGCCGGCTCGCCCGCTCGCTCGCCGCGCTGATCAACGACGACACCCGCTCCGACCCGGTGGCCGCGCTGCAGCGCGAGTGGAAGCGGCACGCGGTGGAGGTGCGGCGGCTGCACGAGAAGCTGTTCTACCGGCCGCTGCTCGACGCCGTCGCCGAACTGCCGCCCGGCGCGGCCGGGTTGACCCCGGAGGCGGCCCGGGCCCGGCTGGAGGCGCTCGGCTACACCGACCCGGCCGCCGCGCTGCGGCACATCAGCGCGCTCGCCTCCGGGGTCAGCCGCAAGGCCGCGATCCAGCGCACCCTGCTGCCGGTGCTGCTCGGCTGGTTCGCCGAGTCGGCCGACCCGGACGCCGGACTGCTCAACTTCCGCCAGGTCTCCGACGCGCTCGGCCGCACCCCCTGGTACCTGCGGCTGCTGCGGGACGAGAGCGCCGCCGCCGAGCAGCTCGCCCGGGTGCTGTCGGCCGGCCGGCTCGCCCCCGACCTGCTGCTGCGCGCCCCCGAGGCGGTGGCCATGCTGGGCGACCCGCAGGGCCCGGTGCCGCGCGGCCGGGCGGCGCTCCAGTCGGAGATACTGGCCGCCGTCGGCCGGGCCGGGTCCGCCGCCGCCGCTGTTGCCGCCGCCCGCTCGGTGCGCCGCCGGGAGCTGTTCCGGACGGCCGCCGCGGACGTGCTGGGCCGGCTCGGCGACGACCCGGCCGAGGCGCTGGACGTCGCGGGGGAGGCGCTGACCGCGCTCAACGCCGCCACCCTCCAGGGCGCGCTGCGCGCCTGCGTGGCCGGCTGGGAGGCCGAGCACGGGGACCTGCCGACCCGGATCGCGGTGATCGCGATGGGCCGCTTCGGCGGGCACGAGCTGGGCTACGGCTCGGACGCGGACGTGCTCTTCGTCCACGAGCCGCTGCTCGGCTCGCTGGAGCAGGACGCGGCCCGGGCGGCCCAGGCGGTCTGCAACGAGCTGCGCACCCTGCTGGCCGCGCCGTCCACCGAGCCGCCGCTGCTGGTCGACGCCGACCTGCGGCCGGAGGGGCGCAGCGGCCCGCTGGTGCGCACCCTGGCCTCGTACGCGGCGTACTACCGGCGCTGGTCGCACGCCTGGGAGAGCCAGGCGCTGCTGCGGGCCGAGCCGGTGGCCGGGGACGAGGAGCTGGGCGCGCGGTTCCGGCAGCTGATCGACCCGCTGCGCTACCCGGGGACCGGGGTGCCGGAGCGGGACCTGGTGGAGATCCGCCGGATCAAGGCGCGGATCGAGGCCGAGCGGCTGCCGCGCGGTGCCGACCCGACCACCCACACCAAGATCGGCCGGGGCGGGCTGGCGGACGTGGAGTGGACGGTGCAGCTGCTCCAGCTCCAGCACGGGCACGAGGTGCCGGGCCTGCGGACCACCCGGACCAGGGCCGCCCTGGCGGCGGCGGTCGGGGCCGGGCTGGTGGAGCCGGCCGACGCGGAGGTGCTGGAGGCGGCGTGGGTGCTGGCCTCCCGGGTGCGCTCCGCGGTGATGCTGGTGCGCGGGCGGCCGGGGGACAGCTTCCCCGGGGAGGCCCGGGAGCTGGCCGGGGTGGCCCGCTACCTCGGGTACGGCGCCGGGCACAGCGGGGAGCTGGTGGACGACTACCGGCGCACCACCCGGCGGGCCCGGGCGGTGGTGGACCGGCTGTTCTACGGGTCGGCCTGAGTCCGACCGGAGCGCGGGAGCCGACCGGAGCGCGCGAGGCCGATCGGGAGGGGTCGGCGGGTACGCGAAAGGGGCCCCTGGATCAGGGGCCCCTCCTGGTGGCTCGTCCCTCGTCCCTCGGCCGTCGGCTAGGGCCTGTCCGGCGGATCTTGGCAGATCAGCGCGCGGCGTTGGGCGCCCGGCTGGGCGTGCGCCCGAGTCGGCCTCGTACTGGACG
>NZ_JBHYGR010000082.1:0-8962 GCF_042738155.1 Kitasatospora sp. NPDC059088
CTCCTCGCCCGACCCGCCCGGCGGCCCGCCCGCGCCCCCCCCACCCCCCGGGGGCCGCTGAGGGGCGCGGCCGGCGCCTCGTTTCCGAGCCGGATCGGGCTGCGCGGCCGGAGCGGCTCGGACAGCCGGAGCGGCTCGAAGGGCCGGAGCGGCTCGAAGGGCCGGGGGCCTCGGGGGCCGCGGAGGGGTCCGAGGCCTCGGGGGTCGCGCGGGCGGAGCCCGAGCCGGGGGCCGAGGACGAGGCCGAGGAGCCCGGGCGGTCCCGCTCGCGGGACCTGCTGCTGTTGGCCGGGATCTGTCTGGCGGCCCTGCTCCTGGTGAACGCCTTCGTGGCCCGTCCGTTCACGGTGCCCTCGGGCTCGATGGAGGACACCCTGCGGCCGGGCGACCGGTTGATCGCCAACCAGCTCGCCTACGCCTTCGGCGGGCACCCCCAGCGCGGTGACGTGGTGGTCTTCGACGGGACGGGCTCCTTTCTCCGCGATTCGGCCGAGCCGCCGGGGTTCTGGGACGACCTCCGCTCGGTCGGCCGGGACCTGGGGCTGGTCCCGGCCGGCGACACGGTCTACGTCAAGCGCGTGATCGGCGTCGCCGGGGACCGGGTGCGGAGCACCGGCCCGGGGGCGCCGCTCACCGTCAACGGCGTGCCGGTGGACGAGAGCGCCTACCTGGCCCCGGGCGACCAGCCGTCCGCCGTGGCCTTCGACGTCCTGGTGCCGAACGGCAAGCTCTTCGTGCTGGGCGACCACCGGAGTGCCTCCCGGGACTCCCGGGACCACCTCGGGGAGCCCGGTGGCGGCTTCGTGCCCGAGGACAAGGTGATCGGCCGGGCGGACTGGGTGGTCTACCCGTTCTCGCGCCTGACCGGACTGGACCGGCCCGCGGCCTTCACCGCGGTCCCGGGGACGGGTGGCCGTGGGGACCAGGGGTAGGGGCCGGGTCGCCGACCGGCCGGCTCCCGAACCGGGCGGGGACGGGGGCGGGAGCGGGGGCGAAGCGGCGGAGTCCGGGGCGGAACCGGTCGCGCCGGTCCGCGGCCGCGCCGATCGTCGGCGCAGTGCCCGCCGCGTGGCCCGGCGGCGCAAGCGCTCGCTGCTGCGCGAGTTCCCGCTGATCATCCTGGTGGCCCTGCTGGTGGCACTGGTGATGAAGACCTTCATGATCCAGGTGTTCGTGATCCCCTCGGGCTCGATGGAGCAGACCATCCAGGTCGGGGACCGGGTGCTGGTGGACAAGTTGACCCCCTGGTTCGGCAGTGAGCCGCAGCGCGGCGACGTGGTGGTGTTCAAGGACCCGGGCGGCTGGCTGGAGAGCGACCACAAGGCGGCCGACGACGGTCCGGTCCTGGCCCCGGCGAAGCACGTGCTGACCTTCGTCGGGCTGCTGCCGTCCGACAACGAGCAGGACCTGATCAAGCGCGTGATCGGCGTCGGCGGGGACACCGTCGAGTGCTGCGACCCGCAGGGGCGGCTCAGCGTCAACGGCCGTGCGGTGGACGAGCCGTACCTCGCGGCGGGCAACCCGCCGTCCCGCCAGCCGTTCAAGGTGACGGTGCCGAAGGGGCGGCTGTGGGTGATGGGGGACCACCGCGACGTCTCCGCCGACTCCCGCTTCCACATGGGCAACCCCGGGCAGGGCACCGTCCCGCTGAGCGACGTGGTCGGTCGCGCCTTCATGATCGGGTGGCCGCTGGGCCGGCTCCATCAACTCGACGAGCCCGGTTCACTCTCCTCTCTCGCCGCGACCTCGCGGCCCGGCGGAACTGCGCCGCAATCGATGGGCATTGGGCCGGTTCCATTGGAACCACCGCTCGTTATGGGTGTGTTGGGCATCCTTCCGTTCGTCGTTCGCCGGTCGGGGCGGCCTCCGCGGTGAGCCGCTCCGGTCGTCGGACGGCCGGACGGCGCGTGTGGAACCGCGGGCCGGATGCCCTGGAGTGATAGAGAAGTGCAGGTGCGGCCGGGAGCGGTCCCGGTCGTGAGCCGGGGTCGGGTTGGTGTCAGGAGAGCCTGCTGTGGGCAATCCTGATGCGTTCACGGTCGTGGTGAGCGTGGTGCCCGCTGTGCGGCACTCTGAGCGCGGGCGCGCAGGCGTCCGCACAGCAGGGAGGAGACGTTGTGGGGGATTTGGTGATCGGCGCCCGCTCAGGCGCCGGGGAACCCGAGGGCCCGGGCGGTCGGGTGACCCGGTCCGCCGAGTCCTCGGCGCCGTCCGCCGCGGTCGAGGACACGGCCGCCCAGACCGCCGACGAGCACGGGAGCGGGGCCGACGGCCCGGCGGAGCCCGGGCGGCCGGAGAGCGGGCCGACCGACGAGTCGGAGTCGGAGGCTCCGGCCAAGCCGCGCAAGCAGCGCTCCTTCCTGAAGGAGTTGCCGATCCTGGTCGGCATCGCACTGATCCTGGCGTTGGTGATCAAGACCTTCTTCGTCCAGGCGTTCTCCATTCCGTCCGAGTCGATGCAGAACACGCTGCAGGTCGGCGACCGGGTGCTGGTGGACAAACTGACCCCGTGGTTCGGCGCCGAGCCCGAGCGCGGGGACGTCGTGGTGTTCCACGACCCGGGCGGCTGGTTGGGCGACGAGCCGACCCAGCAGAGCAGCAACTCCTTCGTCCGCGGTGTCCAGGACGTGCTCAGCTTCGTCGGGCTGATGCCCTCCGCCAACGAGAAGGACCTGATCAAGCGGGTCATCGCGGTCGGCGGCGACACCGTCGAGTGCAAGGACGACGGTCCGGTCAAGGTCAACGGCGTCGCGCTCAACGAGCCGTACATCTACCCGGGCAACACCCCCTGCGGGACTCAGCCCTTCGGCCCGATCAAGGTGCCGAACGGCCGGATCTGGGTGATGGGCGACCACCGCGCGGACTCGTTGGACTCCCGCTTCCACATGGACCAGCCGGGCGGCGGGAGCGTGCCGGTGGACAACGTGATCGGGCGTGCCTTCGTGGTGGCCTGGCCGGTCGGCCACTGGTCCACGCTCCCGGTGCCGGACACCTTCGACCAGAAGGGCCTGGCGGCGGCCTTGCCGGCCGCGCCTCCCGTGGCCGGTGCGGTGGGTGCCGTCGCCCTGCTTCCGCTGGTGCGTCGGGCGCGGGCCCGGACGGAGCACCGGAAGGAGTCCTGAGCTCCACCTGCTCCTCCCCGACCCTTGCGCGGGCCGTGGTACCGACGAGTAATCTGCTCGGACGTGCCACGGCCCGCCGGCGTTCGCGCCCGAGCCACCGGCGTGCCAGTGGTGTTCTCCGGTCGGCCAAAGGTGGACGGTGTCGATGAGCAGTGTCGTGGAACAGCCGGCCGACCACTCGGCCGCGCCCGCCCGGTCCGGCCGCCGGCCCGCCGCGGTGCTGCAGGGGGTCGCGATCGCGCTCGGGCTGGTGTTGATGATCGGCGGATTCGCCCTCATCGCGGTCGACTACCGGCCGTACAAGATCCCCACCGCCTCGATGCACCCGACGCTCCGGATCGGCGACACCGTGCTCGCCCGCAAGGTCGACGGCGGCGCCGTCGGCCGGGGCGACGTGGTGGTCTTCCGCGACCAGGCCTGGGGCGGGGAGCTCATGGTCAAGCGGGTGGTCGCGGTCGGCGGCGACACCGTCGCCACCACCGCCGCGGACCACCGGCTGACGGTCGACGGGCAGCCCGTGGACGAGCCGTACCTCGCGACCCAGGGCCGCCAGGGCGATGCGTTCAGCGTGACGGTGCCGCAGGGCCGGCTGTTCCTGCTCGGTGACAACCGGGTCGGCTCGCTGGACTCCCGCACCCACCTGGAGGTCGACGGCGGGACCGTCCCGGCCACCGCCGTCGAGGCGAGGGTCGAGGCCACCCTGCTGCCCCTCGGCCGGACCGCCCTGCTGGAGCGGACCTCGGCCTTCGACGGCTTCGCGGGCCCCCGGGCCGCGGAGCCGGGCCCGCTGGAGCCCGCCGCCTACGCCAGCGTCGCGGGCGCGGCGCTGATCGTGCTGACCTCGGCGGTGGGCGGGGTGGCCGGCCTGGTGCGCCGGCTCGGCCGGGGGCGCAGCTCCTGAGCACGGCCGTCGCGGGTCGGGCCGCTCTGCCGAACATCGCCCCGGACGGCCGCGCCGGGTGGCAGGATCGGTAGCACCACCGATGCGAACCGAAGGAGCGTGGAGCGCCGCGATGACTGCACAGCGTCGCCGGGCGGCGCGGATCCTGCTGCTGGACGGGCTGGACCGCATCCTCCTGTTCCTGGGCGTCGATCCCGCGGTGCCCGACGAGACGTGGTGGTTCACGCCCGGGGGCGGCTTGGAGCCGGGGGAGGACGTGCGGGCGGCCGCCGAGCGGGAGCTCGCGGAGGAGACCGGCTTGCGGGGTGTGGCCCTGGGGCCCTTGGTGGCGTACGGCACGGTGTCGTTCTCCTTTCGGGGACAGCGTTACGAGCAGGAGCAGTGGTTCCACCTGGCCCGGACCACGGAGACGGGCCTGGACCACTCGGGCATGGGCGAGGACGAGCACGCCCAGCTGCTCGCGGCGCGCTGGTGGACGGTCGAGGAACTGCGGGGGACCGCCGAGACGGTCCATCCGGCCGGACTGGCGGACTTCCTGGAGCGACTGCTCGCAGAGGGCCCACCGGTCGATCCGGTACGGCTCTGAGCGTGGGTGCGGTGGTCCACAATGGGTGGACGTGACAAGTTGAGGGGACGCCTGGATGAGTGCCGAAGATCTCGAGAAGTACGAGACCGAGATGGAGCTCAAGCTCTACCGGGAGTACCGGGACGTCGTCGGCCTGTTCAAGTACGTGATCGAGACCGAGCGACGGTTCTACCTCACCAACGACTACGAGCTGCAGGTTCACTCGGTCCAGGGCGAGGTGTTCTTCGAGGTGTCGATGGCGGATGCGTGGGTCTGGGACATGTACCGGCCGGCTCGGTTCGTCCGTAAGGTCCGGGTGCTGACCTTCAAGGACGTGAACATCGAGGAACTCGCGAAGAGCGATCTGGAGCTGCCCTCGGACGAGTCCGGCTTCGGGAACTGACGTTGGACGACTCCGTCCCGCGTTGTCCAGCCGATTTTCGCGTGACGGGGGCTTCTCACTCCTGCGGGTGACAAGAGTTGTCCACAGGCCCGGGTTATCCACAGGGGAACGGAATTTCCCGGCATCGGTGTGCACGGTGGTGCAGCCTCCTCGGCGGAGGTGGTCACCGTGCAGAACACCATCGAGCAGGACCAGACCGTGCAGGACCTGGCCGTACCGAACGCGGCCGCGACCGGGGCGGACGGCGGGGCCGGGGAGGCCGGGGAGGACCGCAGCACCAGGAACGGGCTCGGCCGCTACGGCGAGCGGGTCGCCGCCCGGCACCTCACGGACGCCGGGCTCCGCATCCTCGACCGCAACTGGCGCTGCGTCGAGGGTGAGCTGGACATCGTCGCCCTCGACGGCGACACCGTCGCGGTCTGCGAGGTGAAGACCCGCTCCGAGCGGGGCTTCCAACAACCCAGCGAGGCCATCGACCGGGCCAAGGCCGCCCGGCTGCGGCGGCTCGCCGAGCGCTGGCTGGCCGAACGCTGGCCCGAGCACTTCGCCCGGCTGGCCGGGCCCGGGTACGACCCCGGGCCGTCCGATCCGCAGTGGCCGCCCGCCCCACCGGGCGGGGTGCGGATCGACCTGGTGGCCGTGGTCAACCGGGCACGGGGTGCGGCCCTGGTCGACCACCTGCGGGGGGTGGTCTGAGATGGCCTTCGCCCGTACCTGTTCCGTCGCGCTGGTCGGGGTCGACGGAGTGATCGTCGAGGTCCAGGCCGATCTGGAGCCCGGGGTGGCCGCGTTCACCCTGGTCGGCCTGCCCGACAAGGCACTCACCGAGGCCCGCGACCGGGTCCGCGCCGCGGTCTGCAACAGCGGGGAGGCCTGGCCGCAGCGCAAGCTGACCGTCGGGCTCAGCCCCGCCTCGGTGCCCAAGAGCGGCAGCGGCTTCGACCTCGCGGTGGCCTGCGCCGTGCTGGCCGCCGCCGAACGGCTGGACCCGTCCGCCATCGCCGACCTGCTGTTGATCGGCGAGCTGGGGCTGGACGGCCGGGTGCGGCCGGTCCGCGGGGTGCTGCCCTCGGTGCTGGCCGCGGCCGACGCCGGGTACGAACGGGTCGTGGTCGCCGAGCAGACGGCGCCCGAGGCCTCGCTCGTGCCGGGCGTGACGGTGATCGGGGTGCGCAGCCTGCGCCAGCTGGTCGCCGTCCTGACCGGGGCGGAGGCGCCGGAGGAGCCGCCGGACCTGCTCGGCGGCCGGCCGGATCCGCTGATGGCCGGGCTGATGCTGCCCAGCGCGGGCGTCCGGGGCCTGCCCGACGAGCGGACCCTGCGCCTGGACATGGCGGACGTGGCCGGTCAGTACGAGGCCCGGCGGGCTCTGGAGATCGCCGCCGCCGGAGGCCACCACCTCTACCTCAAGGGGCCGCCGGGCGCGGGCAAGACGATGCTGGCGGAGCGGCTGCCCGCGCTGCTCCCGCCGCTGACCCAGAAGGAGTCGCTGGAGGTCACGGCCGTCCACTCGGTGGCGGGCCTGCTCCCGGTCGGGCGCCCGCTGATCGACACCGCGCCCTACTGCGCCCCGCACCACTCCACCACGATGCCCGCGATCGTCGGCGGCGGCAGCGGCCTGCCGAGGCCGGGCGCGGTCTCCCTCGCCCACCGGGGCGTGCTCTTCCTGGACGAGGCGCCCGAGTTCCCCGTGCGGGTGCTCGACGCGCTGCGCCAGCCGCTGGAGTCGGGCGAGGTGGTGATCGCCCGTTCGGCCGGTTCGCTGCGGCTCCCGGCGCGGTTCCTGCTCTGCCTGGCCGCCAACCCCTGTCCGTGCGGCCGGTACTCACGGCGGGGCGAGGGCTGCGAGTGCACTCCGGTGATGGTCAGCAGGTACCAGGGGAGGCTCTCCGGGCCGCTGCTGGACCGGGTCGACCTCCAGGTCCAGGTCGCCCCGGTGACCAGGATCGAGTTGATGGAGCGGGACACCACGGCGGAGACCACCGCGACCGTCGCCGCCCGGGTGCTGGAGGCGCGGGAGCGGGCCGCCGCGCGGCTGGCGCACACCCCGTGGCGGACCAATGCGGAGGTGCCGGGCCACGAACTGCGCACCCGTTGGCAGCTCTCGGCCGGAGCGCTCAACGACGTCGCCCGCCAGCTGGAGCGCGGGCTGCTGACGGCCCGCGGCCTGGACCGGGTGCTCCGGGTCGCCTGGACGGTCGCGGACCTGGCCGGCCGCGACCGGCCGGACCAGCGGGACGTGCGCACCGCCCTGGTCCTGCGCACCGGTGTCGAGCAGGGGCTGCCGCTGCCCGAGCGCGGGCACGGCCGCCTCGGCGGCATCCCGGCCCAGCGCCGGAGCGGCCCCGACGACCGGCCCGGACCACGGTCGGAGCCCGAGGGGCTCCCGGCGAAGGACGAGGAGGCGGCATGAACCAGCTGTTGCGGTACTCCCGGGCAGCCCACGCGGACGAAGCCGGTCCGGCGGCCGCGCCCGAGGCGGAGCGCCTCGCCCGGGTGCTGCTCAACCGGCTCAGCGAACCGGGCGACGCCGTGGTCGGCCGCTGGCTCGACGGACTCCCCGCCGTGGACGTGGTGCGGGCGATCCGGGAGGGCGCCGTCCCCGACCACCCCGGGCTGGACCAGGCCCGGCTGGCCGCCTACCAGGCCCGACTCCCCGGGCTCGACCCGGTGGCCGACCTGAAACGGGTGCGGGACGTCGGTGGACGCTTCATCATTCCGGGGGACACGGAATGGCCCAGTCAACTGGACGACCTGGGCGACGGACGCCCGATCGGGCTGTGGACGACCGGTACCGGTTCACTGCGGCTGCTCGCCCTGCGCTCGGTGGCGGTGGTGGGCTCCCGGGCCTGCACGGCCTACGGCGCCCACGTCGCGGGCGAGCTCGCGGCCCAACTGGCCGAGCGCGGTTGGGTGGTGGTGTCCGGGGCCGCGTACGGGATCGACGCGGCGGCCCACCGCGGGGCACTGGCCGTCGGCGGGATGACGGTCGCGGTGCTCGCCTGCGGGGTCGACGTGGCCTACCCGAAGGGGAACGCCGAACTGATCCGGCGGATCGGCGAACAGGGCCTGCTGGTCAGCGAACTCCCGCCCGGCGAGCACCCGAACCGGTTCCGCTTCGTGCTCCGCAACCGGGTCATCGCGGCGCTGACCCGGGGCACGGTGGTGGTCGAGGCGGCCGTGCGCAGCGGCGCCCTGAGTACGGCCAGACGGGCGCGGGACCTCAACCGCCACACCATGGGCGTCGCGGGGCCCGTCACCTCCGAGCTCTCCGCCGGGGTGCACGCGCTGATCCGCAGCGGCGGCGCCACGCTGGTCACCGACGCGGCCGAGATCACCGAGCTGGTCGGGGCGATCGGGGACGACCTGGCCCCGCAGCGCGGCGGACCGGTGCTGCCGCGGGATTTGCTGGAGCCACCGGTGGCCCGGGTGCTGGAGGCCGTACCGGCCACGGCCGAAGGCGCTCCGGTCGAGCGACTGGCCCGGCAGTCCGGCCTCCCGCCGGACGAAGTCCTGCAACGGCTCTACGAGTTGGCCTCGCTCGGCTTCGTGGAGCGGCACGGCGCGCACTGGCGCGTGGTGCGGAGGAGGTGAGCGCCCGGGGGTACGAACACGGGTGCGCCCGCGGGAGGCGGGTCGGGACGGCCCGGCTGACCTGCTGATCCGGGTCTTCCGCTCGTCTGCCCGGATCCGATGGGTGAACGCCACCGGATCGGGGGACGACCGAGTGGCGGTAGCGCTTTGCAGTGAGTCGGTCACGCTACGCTCCACATGCCTTCCCTATCAGCACATGACTCGGCAGAACGGCGCAGACCTACGTATGCCCACACACATTCCCGGACACAGAGTGACCGGTGGCGGGGGGGGGGCCGGGGGGGGGGGGGGGCCGCGCGGGGCCCCGCGCGCCGGTTCGCCGGCCGGCGGCCGGGGGGCGGGGGGGGGGGGTGGGGGGAGGCGGCGGCGGGGGCGGG
>NZ_JBHYGR010000082.1:8972-13169 GCF_042738155.1 Kitasatospora sp. NPDC059088
CCCTCTCCCTCCCCCCCCCACCTCCCCCCCCACCCCCCGCCGGGGGCGCGGGGGGGGGGGGGGGGGGGGTGGGGGGGGGGGGCCCCCCCCCCCCCCCCGCGACCCGCGACCGAGTTCCCGTCCAAGGCGGCGGGGACGAAGGGGGGCCTGTCGCGTCAGGGCGGCCGGCCGACGGTGGTGCCGGGCCAGCCCGCGGACACGACCAGGGACGTCGACCCGGCCCAGCGTGCCGACGCCGCGTGCGGTGTCGAGACGGTCCACGGCACCGGGGCGCTCGGCGAGGCGGACGCGCCGGGGGGTGCGGCCGTACCCCGCGCCCCCCGGTTGCCTTCGAGCGCCCCGGCGCCGGACGCCACCTCCCCACCCGGGCCCCGGCCCCGCCGGGACCAGCCCGGGGCGGGGCGGGGGGCGCAGGTCAGGGACACCCGGAGCGCCCAGGAGCCCCGGAGCGCCCGGGACGCTCGGGAGCCCGGTGCCCAGGGGCGCAGCGCGCTCGAAGAGCTCTGGCGCTCCTACAAGGAGACCGGCGACCAGCGGCTGCGCGAGCAGCTGATCCTCCACTACTCACCACTCGTCAAGTACGTGGCGGGGCGGGTCGGGGTCGGCCTGCCCTCCAACGTCGAACAGGCCGACTTCGTCTCCTCCGGGGTCTTCGGGCTGATCGACGCGATCGAGAAGTTCGACATCGACCGCGCCATCAAGTTCGAGACCTACGCGATCAGCCGCATCCGCGGCGCGATCATCGACGAGCTGCGTGCTCTGGACTGGATCCCCCGCTCGGTGCGGCAGAAGGCGAAGGCCGTCGAGCGGACGTACGCGACGCTGGAGGCCCGGCTGCGCCGGACGCCGCACGAGCCCGAGGTCGCGGCCGAGATGGGCATCGCGATCGAGGACCTGCACGCGATCTTCAGCCAGCTGTCGCTCGCCAACGTGGTGGCCCTGGACGAACTGCTGCACCCGGTGGGGGAGGGCGGCGACCGGCTCAGCCTGGTGGACACCCTGGAGGACCACGGCGCGGACGACCCGGTCGAGGTGGCCGAGGACCGCGAGCTGCGCAGACTGCTGGCCCAGGCGGTCAACACCCTCCCCGAGCGGGAGAAGACCGTGGTCACGCTCTACTACTACGAGGGCCTCACCCTCGCCGAGATCGGCCAGGTGCTGGGGGTGACGGAGAGCCGGGTGAGTCAGATCCACACCAAGTCCGTCCTCCAGTTGCGGGCCAAGCTCTCGGACGTCCGGTAGCGGGCGCCGGAGCCGCCCGCCGGGCCGGCTCCTCCTTCGAATGCGCGGCGCCGTTCCGGCCGCGCGCGCGGCTCCGTACAGTGGGTCCGTGCCGAAGATCCGAGCGGCCACGGTGGCCGAGCATCGCCAGCTGCAGCGGGCAGCCCTCCTGGACGCTGCCCGCGCCCTGCTCACCGAGGGCGGCATGGAGGCCCTGACCTTCCCCTCGCTCGCCGCCCGTACCGGGCTGGCGCGTTCCTCCGTCTACGAGTACTTCCGCTCCCGTGCCGCCGTGGTCGAGGCACTGTGCGAGGTGGACTTCCCGCTCTGGGCGGCCGAGATCGAGGCCGGGATGGCGAGCTGCGAGACCGCCGCCGAGCGGATCGAGGCGTACGTCCGGGGCCAGCTGGCGCTGGCCGGGGACCCCAGGCACCGGGCGGTCACGGCCATTTCGGCGCTGGAGTTGGACGAGGCCGCGCGCGAGCGCATCCGGGCGGCGCACGGCGGGCTCGTCGGCCTGGTCGTCCGGGCGCTGGAGGAACTGGGCCACGACCAGCCCCGACTCGCCGCGGCACTGCTGCAGGGGATCGTGGAGGCGGCCGTCCGCCGGACCGAGCAGTTCGCCGGCGGGGACCGTACGGGCTGCCCGGTGGAGTCCCCGGAGGCGGTCGCGGACGCGGCGGTGGCCCTGGCGTTGCACGGCCTCGACCGGACCTGACCCGCCCCCGCCCGTTCCTCGTCCCGTCCTGCCGCGAGCCCGCCCCTGCCCCGCCGCGAGCCTCTGCCCCGTCCGTTCCGCCCTGCCGCGCCGCCGTTGCGCGCGTTCACGTTCCGCCCAGCGGCAGCAGACGGGCCCGTCCCGTGCCCAGCAGGGCCAGTGGATCGAGGTAGCGGCCCCCGCGCAGCAATCCCCAGTGCAGGCAGTCCCGTGCGCCGCAGTGCCGTCCGTCGGGGGCGAGCCGTCCGACGACCTGCCCGGCGGCCACCCCGGTGCCGACCGGGACGGTGCCGGTGACGGGGAGGTAGGTGGTCCGCAGCGGGGGAGTCCCGGAGCCCGGATGGACGACGGTCACCACCGGCCGTCCCGCCACCAGCCCGGAGAACGCGACCACCCCGGCGGCCGCCGACCGCACCTCCGCCCCGGGCGCGGCGGCGAGGTCCACGCCCCGGTGCCCGGCCGCCCACGGCTTGGCCGGCGGCACGAAGCGTCCCAGCACCCCGCCGGGCCCGCCCACCGGCCAGGCCCGCACCGGCCCCCGGCCGGTGGAACCCCCGCCCGCGCCTCCCGCGCCCGTGCCACCCGCGTCCATGCCTGTACCCACGCCACCCGCACCCGCGCCGCCCTCGCCCGCCGCGGCGGCCCGCGCCACCCCCGCACCCGCCATCAGGGCGAGCACCACCCCCAGTGCGATCCCCCGCACCACCCGCGTGACCACCGCACCGGCCACCCCGCCCACCCCCACCGGTCGGCCACGCGCCCACCCGGCCATCCACCCGGCCATCCACCCGGCCATCCACCCGGCCATCCATCCGATCGCCTCCGCGACCGCCCCTCGAACCCCGCTGCGCCCAGTCATGCCCCGAGGCTGGCCGGGCCCCGCTGCCCAGACCACCCCCTTCCGGATTCCTGTGGACAAACCGCCCCCACCGCCGGTCGCCGTCCCCCCGACGGGTGTACGGGTGCCGCCGTCCGGTGGACAAACGGCATACGAGGACCGGTCGGTGGGCAGGGAGCCGACCAGCCGGCGCCCGTTCGCCGGTCGCCGCGGCCCCGTCCGCCGCGGTCGTTTCCCGGGCTTCCCCCAGGCCATCCGCCGCTCGGGCGCGGTCCGCCCGGGGCCCCCGGGCGCCCGAGAAGTCGCTCGCCGCTCGGCGCTTCCCGTACACTTCACACGCGACCCGGTCCACCGGGTCGACTTCGCACGCCCCGCCACCGGTGGTCGGACACGGTTCTTCCGCGGCCTCCGCCAGGTGCGAGTGCCGCTCGGTCCGCCGAGCCCGACCGGTCCCCGGACCGAGCGGGTGGAAGCGGCTCGGCACGATCGGGGCGTCAGGCGTGGCTGTCACCTGGCCGCCACGGACAACCGAGACTGACCCGGCCGTAGGCATTTCGCCCGAGGGGAACCCCCCGAGGGCGGCCACAGTCGGGCCGTAACACCTGAGGAGCACGGCAATGGCCGTCGTCACGATGCGGGAGCTGCTGGAGAGCGGCGTCCACTTCGGTCACCAGACCCGCCGCTGGAACCCGAAGATGAAGCGCTTCATCATCACCGAGCGCAACGGCATCTACATCATCGACCTGCTGCAGTCGCTGAACTACATCGACCGCGCCTTCGAGTTCATCAAGGAGACCGTTGCCCACGGCGGCAGCGTCCTCTTCGTCGGCACGAAGAAGCAGGCCCAGGAGGCCATCGCCGAGCAGGCCACCCGCGTGGGCATGCCCTACGTGAACCAGCGCTGGCTCGGCGGCATGCTGACCAACTTCTCGACCGTCTACAAGCGCCTGCAGCGCCTCAAGGAGCTCGGCGAGCTGGACTTCTCGGACGTGGCCGGTTCCGGCCTCACCAAGAAGGAGCTCCTGGTCCTCCAGCGCGAGCACGACAAGCTGGAGAAGACCCTCGGCGGTATCCGCGACATGCAGCGCGTTCCCAGCGCTGTCTGGATCGTGGACACCAAGAAGGAGCACATCGCGGTCGGCGAGGCCCGGAAGCTCAACATCCCGGTCGTCGCCATCCTCGACACCAACTGTGACCCGGACGA
Source organism: Kitasatospora sp. NPDC059088 (assembly GCF_042738155.1). Lineage (NCBI taxonomy): Bacteria > Bacillati > Actinomycetota > Actinomycetes > Kitasatosporales > Streptomycetaceae > Kitasatospora > Kitasatospora sp. NPDC059088. The sequence goes on from NZ_JBHYGR010000082.1 coordinate 12,954, forward strand.
GGTCGACTACAAGATCCCGGGCAACGACGACGCGATCCGCTCCGTCACCCTGCTGACCCGCGTGATCGCCGACGCCGTCGCCGAGGGCCTGAAGTCCCGCGCCGGGGGGGGGGGGGGGGGGGGGCCCCCCCCCCCCCGCGGCGCGCCCCCCCCCCCGCCCCCGGCGGGGGGGGGGGTCGCGCGCGCGCGCAGATCGAGCGGCGCGCGCGCGCGCGC
>NZ_JBHYGR010000082.1:13179-13613 GCF_042738155.1 Kitasatospora sp. NPDC059088
CACCCCGCCCCTCCGCGCTCCCACCCCCTCCGACCCCGCGTGCTCGCTCGCGCGGTGCCCGTGGTCCTAAAGCCGCGCGCGGGGGCCCCCACGCCCCCCCCCAAGGCCGAGCCGGGCGCCGACCAGCCGCTGGCCGACTGGGAGAAGGACCTCATCGAGGGCGAGAAGAAGGCCGAGGAGGCTCCGGCCGCTGAGGCCCCCGCCGCCGAGGCTCCGGTTGCCGAGACCCCGGCCGTCGAGGCCCCGGTCGCCGAGGCTCCGGCCACCGACGCGCCGGCCGAGCAGGCCTGACGTACCACGGGTGAGGGGCACTCGCCGGTACGACACCGGCGGGTGCCCCTCTCTCCCCGGCCGGGGTCGGACCCTCGGGCCCCGCGCCACACCACGCCAACACCCGGGACGCGCGGATTGATTTACACCCATGGGGACATGAC
>NZ_JBHYGR010000082.1:13623-18010 GCF_042738155.1 Kitasatospora sp. NPDC059088
CCGGCGGCCGCGGGGGCGGTGGGAGCCCGGGGGGGGGGGCGCGCCCCGGCGGCCCCCGGGGGGCGCGCCTCCCCCCCCGGGGCGCCGCCCCCCCCCGGCCCCCCCGCGCCACTCCACGCAGACACGCGAGACGCGAGAAGAGATTCACACCATGGCGAACTTCACCGCCGCGGACGTCAAGAAGCTCCGTGAGCTCACCGGCGCCGGCATGATGGACTGCAAGAAGGCCCTGGACGAGGCCGAGGGCAACGTCGAGAAGGCCGTCGAGCTCCTGCGCATCAAGGGCCAGAAGGGCGTTGCGAAGCGCGAGGGCCGTGACGCCTCCAACGGCGCCGTCGCCGCGCTGATCGCCGAGGACAAGAAGTCCGGCGTCCTGGTCGAGCTGAACTGCGAGACCGACTTCGTCGCCAAGGGTGACAACTTCGTCAAGGTCGCCGACGCGATCGCCGCCCACCTCGCCAAGAGCGCCCCGGCCGACCTGGACGCCGCCCTGGCGTCCGAGATCGAGGCCGGCAAGACCGTCCAGCAGTTCGTGGACGAGGCCAACGCGACCCTGGGCGAGAAGATCGTCCTCCGTCGCTTCGCCCAGTTCGACGGTGACGGTTTCGTCGCGGTCTACCTCCACAAGACCAGCCCCGACCTGCCGCCGGCCGTCGGCGTCCTGGTCGAGCTGGACAAGGAGAACGCCGAGGTCGCCAAGGACGTCGCGCAGCACATCGCCGCCTTCGCGCCGAAGTACCTGTCCCGCGAGGAGATCCCGGCCGAGGCCCTCGAGAACGAGCGCCGCGTCGCCGAGGCCACCGCCCGCGAGGAGGGCAAGCCCGAGGCCGCCCTGCCGAAGATCGTCGAGGGTCGCGTCACCGGCTTCGTGAAGGAGAACTCCGTCCTGGAGCAGGCCTTCGCCAAGGACAACAAGAAGACCGTCGCCAAGGTCCTCGAGGAGGCCGGCGTCTCCCTCAAGCGCTTCGCCCGCTTCCGCGTCGGCGCCTGAGCCACGTTCCACCCGGTCCCCGGCCCCTCTAGGCTGGGAACCGCCCCCGCCCACTGACCGGGGCGGGCGGATCGCCGAACGGGCTCACCCGGCGCCAGCCGTCCATGGGTGGGCCGTGTCGGCACCATGAACGACGAGGAGGCCATTGCCGTGCAGGACACCGAACCGGTTCCCGCGGCAGTGGCCTCCTCTCGTGTACGCGCAGGCCGGGCATCCGCACGCCCAGGCCTGTGAGCCAGCAGGTGCACTAAAGGAGAAGTCCATGCAGGAGACGCAGGAGACCGCGCAGGACCCCAAGGCGGGCTCGCGCCGCCGGGTGCTGCTCAAGCTGTCCGGTGAAGCCTTCGCCGGTGGTGGCGGGCTCGGCGTCGACCCGGACGTCGTGCACGCGATCGCCCGTGAGATCGCCACGGTCGTGCGCGCCGGCACCGAGGTCGCGGTGGTCATCGGCGGCGGCAACTTCTTCCGGGGTGCCGAGCTGCAGGTCCGCGGCATGGACCGGGCCCGCTCCGACTACATGGGCATGCTGGGCACCGTCATGAACTGCCTGGCGCTGCAGGACTTCCTGGTCAAGGAGGGCATCGAGACCCGGGTCCAGACCGCCATCACCATGGGCCAGGTCGCCGAGCCGTACCTGCCGCTGCGGGCCGTCCGGCACCTGGAGAAGGGCCGTGTGGTGATCTTCGGTGCCGGTATGGGCATGCCGTACTTCTCCACCGACACCACGGCCGTCCAGCGCGCGCTGGAGATCCACGCCGACGTCCTGCTGATGGGCAAGAACGGCGTGGACGGCGTCTACGACTCCGACCCCCGGACCAACCCGGACGCGGTCAAGTTCGACGCACTGGAGTACTCCGAGGTCATCGCGCGCGACCTCAAGGTCGCGGACCTCACCGCGATCACCCTGTGCAAGGACAACAACCTCCCGATGCTGGTCTTCGAACTGCTGGCGGAGGGCAATATCGCGCGTGCGGTGAAGAGTGAGAAGATCGGCACACTCATCAGCCAGGATTCTGTCCGGGCCTGAGCAGCAACCCGCCGTACGGGACGGCGTCCGCCGCGACCGGCCCCGATGCCGACACCGGTCGGGACAACAGCAGATGAACCGGACAGGGAGTTCACAGTGATCGAAGAGACCCTCCTCGAGGCCGAGGAAAAGATGGAGAAGGCCGTCGCCGTCTCCAAGGACGACCTCGCGGCCATCCGTACCGGCCGTGCGCACCCGGCGATGTTCGCCAAGATCGTCGCCGAGTACTACGGCGCCATCACGCCGATCAACCAGCTGGCCTCGTTCTCGGTGCCGGAGCCGCGCATGGCGGTCGTCTCGCCGTTCGACAAGACCGCGCTGAAGGCCATCGAGCAGGCGATCCGCGACTCCGACCTGGGCGTCAACCCCTCGAACGACGGTTCCATCATCCGAGTGGTGCTGCCGGAGCTGACCGAGGAGCGCCGCCGGGAGTTCATCAAGATCGCCCGGACCAAGGGCGAGGACGCCAAGGTCTCGATCCGCGCCGTCCGCCGCAAGGCCAAGGACGCCATCGACAAGCTGGTCAAGGACGGCGAGGTCGGCGAGGACGACGGCCGCCGCGCCGAGAAGGAGCTCGACGACACCACGGCCAAGTACGTGGCCCAGGTCGACGAGCTGCTCAAGCACAAGGAAGCCGAGCTGCTCGAGGTCTGATGAACGACGCCCCTGACGCCCCTGGCTACTGGGGCCCGTCCGACCAGCAGTTCCAGCCCTACCGCCCGGCGCCGCAGCCGCAGGCACCCCGGCCGCCGGCCAGTCCGGCGCCGGGGCACCCCGGCCACCCGGAGCCCCGGGCCGCCCACCAGGGCGGGCCGGGTGCCGTCCCGGGGGGCCAGGACCTCCGTTCGGATCACTCGCAGCAGCCTCCGGTGTACTGGGGCGGCGACGCGGAGGAGACTCAGGTCATGCCTCCCGTACCGGCCGATCCCGGCCCGCACCCCGGTGCGCCCGACCACGGGCCGGCCAACGGTGCCGCGAGCGGACCCTCCGACGGCTCCTCGAACGGCGCCGGGGACGGCTCCTCGAACGGCGCTGCGAGCGGGCCCTCGAACGGCGCCGCGAACGGCCGGGCCGAGCAGCCCGGGACGCCGCCGCCGGGCGTGACGGAGACGGTCGTGCTGCGCGCGATAACCGACGACGCCACCCCCGCCCCCGGCCACGGCGCCCCGCCGTACCCGGGGGCTCCGGTGCATCCCGCGCCGCCGCAGCGCCACCGGGCGGCCGGGCAGCCCCCCTTCGTGCCGTCGTCCCATCCAGGGCAGGAGACACCCGTGGCCGCCCAGCCCGCCCCGCAGCCGGAGCCGCGCAAGCAGCGCGGCGGCCGTAACCTCCAGGCCGCCATAGGCGTGGGCGTCGGCCTCGGCGTGGTGATCATCGCCTCGCTGTTCGTGGTGAAGGCGCTGTTCCTGTTCGTCGTGATGGCCGCGGCCTCGGTCGGCGTCTGGGAGCTGACCAGTCGGCTGTCCGAGCGCAAGCAGATCAAGGCGCCGCTGATCCCGTTGGTCGTGGGCGGCATCGCCATGATCGCCACCGGCTACTGGGCCGGCGTCGAGTGGGCCGCGGCCTCGCTCGCGCTGACCGGGCTGGCGGTGATGGTCTGGCGGATGGCCGAGCCGCCGGAGAACTACCTGCGGGACATAACGGCCGGGGTGTTCACCGCCTTCTACGTGCCGTTCCTGGCGACCTTCGTGGCGATGATGCTGGCGGCCGACGACGGCCCCCAGCGGATCGTGCTCTTCCTGATCGTCACGATCTGCAGCGACACCGGCGCCTACGCGGTGGGCTACAAGTTCGGTCGGACCAAGCTGGCCCCGACGATCAGCCCCGGCAAGACCCGCGAGGGCCTGGCCGGCGGCATCGGCCTGTCGATGCTGGCGGGCGCCGTGCTGATGCAGCTGATCATCGACGGCGGCAGCTGGTGGCAGGGCCTGATCCTGGGCGGCTGCGCGGCGGTCACCGCGACCCTGGGCGACCTGGGCGAGTCGATGATCAAGCGCGACCTCGGGATCAAGGACATGGGCACCCTGCTGCCCGGCCACGGCGGCATCATGGACCGGCTGGACTCGCTGCTGCCGACCGCCCCGGTGGTCTGGCTGCTGCTGGCGGCCTTCGTCGGCAGCTGACCCGCCCACCGACCGTTCCGCGACGGGGCCCCGGACGCCAGGCGTCCGGGGCCCCCGCGCGGCTGGGACGCTGGAACCACCAAGCCGAAGGCCCGGGGAAGCACCGTTGTCGCGGCGCGCGGCGCCCAGCCCCCCCCCCCCCGCCCCGCGCCGGCTGAACAGCTCTGTGGTGGAGGTGTTCGAGGGCGCCCGGTACTTGCGCGAGGGCGCCCGCGTGCAGCGGGAGGACCACGGGCGCAAGGTCAC
>NZ_JBHYGR010000082.1:18020-40541 GCF_042738155.1 Kitasatospora sp. NPDC059088
GGGGGGGGGGGGGGGGGGGGGGGTGGTGGGGGCGAGTCGCGCGCCGGCGGGGGCGCCGCCGGGGGGCCGCGCCGCCGGGGGGCCCCCCCCCCCCCCGCGCGTCTGCGACACTGGAACAACCATGCCTAAGCCCGGAGAACTCACCTTTGTCGCGCCGCGCGGCGCCAAGCCCCCGCGACACCTCGCCGACCTGAGCCCCGCCGAGCGCAAGGAGGCCGTCGCCGAGCTGGGCGAGCAGGCGTTCCGCGCCAAGCAGCTCTCGAACCACTACTTCGGCCGGATGTCGAACGACCCGGCGAGCTGGACGGACATCCCCGCCGCCAGCCGGGAGAAGCTGACCGAGGGCCTGCTGCCCGAGCTGATGTCGGTGGTGCGGCACGTCTCCTGCGACGACGACACCACCCGCAAGACGCTCTGGAAGCTGTTCGACGGCACGCTCGTCGAGTCGGTGCTGATGCGCTACCCGGACCGGGTCACCATGTGCATCAGCTCGCAGGCCGGCTGCGGCATGAACTGCCCGTTCTGCGCCACCGGCCAGGCGGGGCTGACCCGCAACCTGTCGACCGGCGAGATCGTCGAGCAGATCGCCGCCGGGATGCGCGCGCTCAAGGCCGGCGAGATCCCCGGTGGCGAGGCGCGGCTGTCGAACGTGGTCTTCATGGGCATGGGCGAGCCGCTGGCCAACTACAACCGGGTGCTGGCCTCGATCCGCCGGCTGACCGACCCGGCCCCGGACGGCTTCGGCCTGTCCCAGCGCGGCATCACGGTCTCCACGGTCGGCCTCGTGCCGGCCATGAACCGGCTGGCGGACGAGGGCCTCAGCTGCCGCCTGGCGCTGTCGCTGCACGCGCCGGACGACGAGCTGCGCGACGAGCTGGTCCCGGTGAACACCCGGTGGAAGGTCGCCGAGGTGCTGGACGCCGCGTGGAACTACGCGGAGAAGTCCGGCCGCCGGATCTCCATCGAGTACGCGCTGATCAAGGACATCAACGACCAGGCCTGGCGTGCCGACCTGCTCGGCCGGCTGATCAAGAACCACCGGGTGCACGTCAACCTGATCCCGCTGAACCCGACCCCGGGCTCCAAGTGGACCGCCTCCCGGCCGGAGGACGAGCGCGAGTTCGTCCGTCGGCTCCAGTCGCACGGCGTGCCGACGACCGTCCGCGACACCCGCGGCCAGGAGATCGACGGCGCCTGCGGCCAGCTCGCCGCGGCGGGCTGAGGAGCCGGGTAGGAGCCTCCCGGGGGCCAGGGCGTGTCTTGTGGGATCAGGCCGGGGTGCCCGGCCTGATCCACGAGGCACGCCCTATCGCAGTCCGGCGGCCGCCAGCGCGGCGGTCGCCCCGCCGGTCAGCAGCAGCGTGGTGCCCACCGCGAGGGTGCGCAGGGCGACCGCGCCGAACAGCAGCCGGGGCGAGGCACCGAGGCGCAGCAGCGACTCGGTGATCTCCCGGCGGTCGGTGCGGACCTCGGCGAGCCGGGCGATCACCGCGGCGACCGTGCAGCCGAGCACCAGGCAGGCCTCGACGGCGGGCAGCGCGTCGGCGCTGTCGGGGGTGCCGATCCAGTAGCGGACGGTGGTCAGCACCAGGGCGACGACCAGGGTGAGCACGGCCAGCGGCGGGCCGAGCCGACGGGCCTGGGCGGTGAGGCCGCGTCCGGCGAGCAGCCGCAGCGGGGTGGGCCGGCCGAGGGCGAGCAGCCGTCCGGTCCAGGCGAGCAGCGGGCCGGTGAGCAGGGCGAGGCCGAGCGCGCCGCCGGCCCAGCCGCCGAGGGCGGCGGTGCTGGTGGTGCCCAGTCCGGCGGGCAGGTGGATCGGACGGCCGTCGGCGGGGGCGCCGGGCCGCAGGGCGATGAGTTCGAGCGCGGCGCCGATCACCACGAGTCCGACCGGTACGGCGATCCGCAGCGGGCCGAAGCCGGTGCGGCCGCGGGCGCGGCCGCCGGGCAGGGTTTCGGCGACGGGCACCGAGAAGCCGGCGGCGAGGCCTGCGGTGAGCGGGACGAGCGCGAGCAGGGTGACCGGTGCGGCCGCGGGCAGCGGCACCCCCATGCCGAGGTCGGGGGCGAGCGAGGGGCCGGCGATGTCGTTGCGCAGCACCAGGAAGAGCAGCAGGGTGAGCACGCTGCCGAGGGTGCAGGCGAGGGCGACCTCACCGGCGATCAGGGTGCGGATCCGGCGGGAGCCGGCCCCGGCGGCGGTGAGGCCGGCGATCCGCTCGGGCCGTCGGGCGGGCACCGAGCGGGCGGCGACGGCCGCGAACCAGGCGACGGCGGCGAGCGGCGGCAGGCACCAGAGCAGTCGTGCCAGCGCGTCGGCGCCGCCGAGCGGGTCGCTCAGCGCGCGGCCGAGGGAGCGCAGCAGGAAGGCGGCGACGGCGGCGGCCGCCAGTGTGGTGAGCAGCCAGCGGCCGAGGTCGGTCACCCGGTAGCCCCGGGCCAGACGGAGGTAGAACACGTCGACTCTTTCAGCGGCTCGGCTCTGTCAGCGACTGGAGGCGGTCAGCGGCGGGTGGCCGTGACGGCGGAGGCACCGGTCGCGGCCGGGGCGGCGGCGCCGCGGGGGACGGGGGCGGCGGGGGCGGTGAGCCGTCCGTCGACGAGGGCGACGGAGCGGTCCGCGAACCGGACGAGCTCGGGGTCGTGGGTGGCCAGGACGAGGGTGAGCTGGTGCGAGCGGGCCGCGCTGGTCAGTATCCGCAGGACCTGGTCGGCGGCCTCGCGGTGCAGCGGGGCGGTGGGGTCGTCGGCGAAGACGACGGGCGGCAGCGGGGCGAGGGCGCGGGCCACGGCGACCCGCTGGCGCTGGCTCTGGACCAGCCGGTCGGGGCGCCGGCGGCCGATGTCGCCGACGTCGAGGCGCTCCAGCCACTCGTCGGCGGCGGTGTAGGCGGCCTTGTTGCCGGCGCCGGCGAGCAGCAGCGGCAGGGCGACGTTCTCGCGGGCGCTGAGCTCGGGCACCAGGTGGGGTTCGGAGCCGACGAAGCCGAAGCGGTCGCGGCGCAGCCGTTCGCGTCCGGCGCGGCCGAGGGTGTGGACGGGGGAGCTGTTGAACCAGACCTCGCCCTCGTCGACCGGGAGCTGGGCGGAGAGGCAGCCGAGCAGGGTGCTCTTGCCGCAGCCGCGCGGGCCGGTGACGGCGAGCACCTCGCCCTCGCGGACGCCGATGGAGATGCCGCGCAGGGCGGGGGTGCCGTCGTGGGACTTGACGATCCCTCGGGCCCACAGCACGTCGTTGTCAGGCGGTGCCGCTGACATGAGGTTCCATCCTGGGTGGCCGCAGGGATATGACAGTCGTCAGATTAGAACGACCGGGGCCGGTCGCGGTTGCGGCGCTCTGGTCCATCACGGGCAAATCACCCGCATTCAGGCATGTTTGGTCGTACGACTGTGATGTTCCGTGGCGTTGTGTGAACGCCGAAGGGCGGCCCCGCGGGTGCGGGACCGCCCTTCGGCGGAGGGTGGGGAAGAGGGCTCAGGGGATCAGAGCTTCGCCCACGCGTCGGTGAGGCTGGTCCGCAGGATCTGCTCGATCTCGTCGAAGGTCGACTGGTCGGAGATCAGCGGCGGGGCCAGCTGGATGACCGGGTCGCCACGGTCGTCGGCGCGGCAGTACAGGCCGTTGTCGAAGAGGGCCTTCGACAGGAAGCCGTAGAGCACGCGCTCGACCTCGTCGTCGTTGAACGACTCCTTGGTGACCTTGTCCTTCACGAGCTCGATGCCGTAGAAGTACCCGTTGCCGCGGACGTCGCCGACGATCGGCAGGTCGCGCAGCTTGTTCAGGGTGCCCAGGAAGGCGGCCTCGTTGTCGAGGACCTTCTGGTTCAGGCCCTCGCGCTCGAAGATGTCGAGGTTGGCGAGCGCCACGGCCGAGGAGACCGGGTGGCCGGCGAAGGTGTAGCCGTGCAGGAAGGTGTTGTCACCCTTGTAGAACGGCTCGGCGATGCGGTCCGAGATGATCGTGGCGCCGATCGGGGAGTAGCCCGAGGTCATGCCCTTGGCGCAGGTGATCATGTCCGGCACGTAGCCGAACTTGTCGGCGCCGAACATGGTGCCGAGGCGGCCGAAGGCGCAGATGACCTCGTCCGAGACCAGCAGCACGTCGTGGCGGTCGCAGATCTCGCGCAGGCGCTGGAAGTATCCGGGCGGCGGCGGGAAGCAGCCACCGGCGTTCTGCACCGGCTCGACGAAGACGGCGGCGACGGTGTCGGCGCCCTCGTTGAGGATGGCGACCTCGATCTCGTCGGCGCACCAGCGGCCGTACGCCTCGGGGTCGACGGTGCCGTCCGGGCCTTCGAGGAAGGCCGGGGCGCGGTAGATGTTGGTGTTCGGCGCCTTGTGGGTACCCGGCACCAGCGGCTCGAACGGGGCCTTGAGGCCCGGCAGGCCGGTGATGGACAGGGCGCCCTGCGGGGTGCCGTGGTAGGCGACGGCGCGCGAGATGACCTTGTACTTGGTCGGCTTGCCGATCAGCTTGAAGTACTGCTTGGCGAGCTTCCAGGCGGTCTCGACGGCCTCGCCGCCACCGGTGGAGAAGAAGACCTTGTTGAGGTCGCCCGGGGCGTAGTTGGCCAGGCGCTCGGCCAGCTCGACGGCCTTGGGGTGCGCGTAGCTCCAGATCGGGAAGAACGCGAGTTCCTTGGCCTGCTTGGCGGCGACCTCGGCGAGCTCGGTGCGGCCGTGACCGGCCTGCACGACGAACAGGCCGGCCAGGCCGTCGATGTACTTCCGGCCCTTGTCGTCCCAGATGTACGTGCCCTCGCCCTTGACGATGGTCGGTACGGGGGAGTTCTCGTACGACGACATGCGGGTGAAGTGCATCCACAGGTGGTCGTAGGCGGTCTTGGAAAGGTCCTTCTGGGCCGGGTCGGCTGTCATCGGGTGCCCCAGGTGTAGGTCTGTTTCCGGAGTTTCAGGTAAACGAAGCTCTCGGTGCTCCGCACGCCGGGAAGCGCGCGGATGCGCTTGTTGATCATTTCGAGCAGGTGCTCGTCGTCCTCGCAGACCAGCTCGGCCAGGAGGTCGAACGAGCCTGCGGTGCAGACGACGTAGTCGACCTCGTCGAGGGCGGCCAGCGCGTCGGCGACGGGCTCGATGTCGCCCTCGACCCGGATTCCGACCATCGCCTGGCGGGTGAAGCCGACGGTGAGCGGGTCCGTGACGGCGACGATCTGCATCACGCCTTGGTCGAGCAGCTTCTGGACGCGCTGCCGTACGGCTGCCTCGGACAGGCCGACGGCCTTGCCGATGGCGGCGTACGGGCGGCGCCCGTCCTCCTGGAGCTGCTCGATGATCGCCTTGGAGGCGGCGTCGAGGGGAACACTCGCGTTCCGGTCGCGGTTGGCCACGCGGCCACTGTGCCTGATCGTTCCCCTGTTCGCAAGCGTGGAAACTGCTGATTTCGTCGTGGTCCCGGAAATCCCATGCGGATTTCATCGCGGACGCGTACCGCGCCTGTCGATCCCGGCAGTCCTGCGGCTACTCTGGCACGGTACGCGCGCGCCCCCGCAGGGCGCCGCGCATTCCGCCACCAGTGGACCGCGCCGCTCCCGGCCGGGCCACTCGGCACCCTTCGTAGGCCGGATCCGTCGACGTACCATGGCGCCGGAATCTGCAATGCCGCAGGCCCAGACCGAGGAGAGACCCGTGAGCGACCTTCGCACGCTGCGCAACTACATCAACGGTGAGTTCGTCGACGCGGCTGACGGCCGCACGCTCGACATCGTCGACCCGACCACGGGCGAGGTCTACGCGACGTCGCCGCTGTCCGGCGCCGCTGACGTGGACGCGGCCATGGCCTCGGCCGCCGCCGCCTTCCCGGTCTGGCGCGACGCCACCCCGAGCACCCGGCAGAAGCTGCTGCTCAAGATCGCCGACGCGGTCGAGGCCCGGGCCGACGAGATCGTCGACGCCGAGGTGCGCAACACCGGCAAGCCCCGCGCGCTGACCCTCTCCGAGGAGATCGGCCCGATGGTGGACCAGCTCCGCTTCTTCGCCGGTGCCGCCCGACTGCTGGAGGGCAAGGCCGCCGGCGAGTACATGGACGGCATGACCTCGATCATCCGCCGCGAGCCGGTCGGCGTCTGTGCCCAGGTCGCGCCGTGGAACTACCCGATGATGATGGCGGTCTGGAAGTTCGCCCCGGCCATCGCCGCGGGCAACACCGTGGTCCTCAAGCCCTCGGACACCACCCCGGCCTCCACCGTGCTGCTGGCCGAGATCATCGGCGGCGTCCTCAAGGACCTGGAGCTGCCGGCCGGCGTCTTCAACGTCATCTGCGGCGACCGCGAGTCCGGCAAGCTGATGGTCGAGCACCGCACCCCGGCGATGGCCTCCATCACCGGCTCCGTCCGGGCCGGCATCCAGGTCGCCGAGTCGGCCTCCAAGGACGTCAAGCGGGTCCACCTGGAGCTGGGCGGCAAGGCCCCGGTCGTCGTGTTCGAGGACGCCGACATCGCCGAGGCCGTCGAGGGCATCTCGGTGGCGGGCTACTTCAACGCCGGCCAGGACTGCACCGCCGCCACCCGCGTGCTGGTGCACGAGTCGATCCACGACGCCTTCGTCGAGGCGCTGGCCAAGGCCGCGGCCGAGACCAAGACCGGCGGCGTGGACGACGAGGACGTGCTCTACGGCCCGCTGAACAACGCCAACCAGCTCAAGCAGGTGTCCGGCTTCATCGAGCGGCTGCCCGCCCACGCCAAGGTCGAGGCCGGCGGCCACCGGGTCGGCGACAAGGGCTACTTCTACGCCCCGACCGTCGTCTCCGGCCTGCTGCAGGACGACGAGATCATCCAGAACGAGGTCTTCGGCCCGGTCATCACCGTGCAGAGGTTCACCGACGAGGAGCAGGCCGTCGAGTACGCCAACGGCGTCGAGTTCGCGCTGGCCTCCTCGGTCTGGACCAAGGACCACGCCCGCGCCATGCGGATGTCCCGCCGCCTGGACTTCGGCTGCGTCTGGATCAACACCCACATCCCGCTGGTCGCCGAGATGCCGCACGGCGGCTTCAAGAAGTCCGGCTACGGCAAGGACCTGTCGGCGTACGGCTTCGAGGACTACACCCGGGTGAAGCACGTCATGACTGCGATCTGATCAATCGGCTGAACTGACAAGGGGCCCGGGTCTTTTCGACCCGGGCCCTGTCGCTTTGCACCCTGTCGGCGGGTCGTGCGTCCGGCTGACAGGATGAAACTGCACTTCGGGGGCGCTCGGCCCTAGCCTTACCGGCATGAGCATCCCCACCGCTGACTCAGCCGCCGGAAAGGCGGTCAAGGCCGCCGACCGCGCGCACGTCTTCCACTCGTGGTCCGCCCAGGCGCTGATCGACCCCCTCGCGGTGGCCGGCGCCGAGGGCTCGTACTTCTGGGACTACGACGGCAACCGCTACCTCGACTTCTCCTCGCAGCTGGTGAACACCAACATCGGGCACCAGCACCCGAAGGTGGTCGCCGCGATCCAGGAGCAGGCGGCGAAGCTCTGCACGATCGCCCCCGGCTTCGCGGTCGAGGCGCGCAGCGAGGCGGCCCGGCTGATCGCCGAGCGCACCCCGGGCGACCTGGACAAGATCTTCTTCACCAACGGCGGCGCCGAGGCGGTCGAGAACGCCGTCCGGATGGCCCGGCTGCACACCGGCCGACAGAAGGTGCTCTCCACCTACCGCTCGTACCACGGCGCCACCGCCAACGCGATCGCCCTCACCGGCGACCCGCGGCGCTGGGCCAACGAGACCGGCGTCTCCGGCGTGGTGCACTTCTGGGGCCCGTACGCCTACCGCTCCAACTTCCACGCCGAGGACGAGGCGCAGGAGTGCGAGCGCGCGCTGGCGCACCTGGAGCAGGTGATCGCCTTCGAGGGACCGGGCACGGTGGCCGCGGTCATCCTGGAGACGGTGGTCGGCACCGCCGGCATCCTGGTCCCGCCGCCGGGGTACCTGGCCGGAGTGCGGGAGATCTGCGACCGCCACGGGATCGTGTTCGTCCTGGACGAGGTGATGGCCGGCTTCGGCCGCACCGGCGAGTGGTTCGCCGCCGACCACTGGGGAGTGGTGCCGGACCTGCTGACCTTCGCCAAGGGCGTCAACTCCGGTTACGTCCCGCTGGGCGGCGTGGCGATCAGCGCCGAGATCGCCGCCACCTTCGCGGAGCGGCCGTTCCCCGGCGGGCTCACCTACTCGGGACACCCGCTGGCCTGCGCCTCGGCGGTGGCCACCATCAACGCCATGGCGGAGGAGGGCATCGTCGAGAACGCCAAGCACATCGGCGAGACGGTGCTCGGCCCCGGCCTGCGCGAGCTGGCCGAGCGGCACCCCTCGATCGGCGAGGTGCGCGGCCTCGGCGTGTTCTGGGCGCTCGACCTGGTGAAGGACCGGGAGACCCGGGAGCCGCTCGTCCCCTACAACGCCGCGGGCGCCGCCAACGCGCCGATGGCCGAGCTGGCCGCCGCGTGCAAGCAGCGCGGGCTCTGGCCGTTCGTCAACATGAACCGCTTCCACGTCGTCCCGCCGTGCACCGTCACCGAGGAGGAGGCCAAGGCCGGCCTCGCGGTGCTGGACGAGGCGCTGTCGCTGGCCGACGCGCACACCGTCTGACGTACCTACCAGGACGGCCCCGGGCGCACCCGCGTGTTCCCGGGGCCGTTCCACGCTCCGGAAGGCCTCCCATGTCCCGCAGCTCCACCCTGCCCCGACGCTCCTCCCAAACCCCCGTCATCCGCCGGCGTTCGGTGCTCGGCGGGGCCGCGCTGCTCGGCGCCGGCACGCTGACCGGCTGCGGCATCCCGTCCGCGTACGTCGCCGAGGACCGCCGTTCGGCACCGGACCGCTCGGAGCACGACAAGCGGCTGAACTTCTCCAACTGGACGCAGTACATCGACACCGACGACCAGGGGAAGCGCCCGACCCTGGACGCGTTCAGCGAGAGGACCGGGATCGCGGTCACCTACACCGAGGACATCAACGACAACGACGAGTTCTTCGGCAAGATCAGCCCGGTGCTCACCCAGGGCGCCGACCCGGGCCGGGACCTGATGGTGATCAGCGACTGGATGGCCGGGCGGTACGTCTCGCTGGGCTGGGTGCAGGAGATGGACCGGGCCGGCCTGCCCAACGTCACCGCCAACCTGGACCCGCAGCTGGCGAACCCGGTCTTCGACCCGGGGCGCCGGCGCAGCGTGCCCTGGCAGTCCGGGATCACCGGCATCGCGTACAACCGCAAGGCGCTCGGCCGGGAGCTCAGGTCCACCGCCGACCTCTGGGCGCCCGACCTCAAGGGCCGGATCACGCTGTTCGCCGGGCTGGACGAGGCGCTCGGGCTGCTGATGCTCTCCCAGGGCGCGGACATCGCGCGGTTCGGGGACGACGACGCGCACAAGGCGATGGACCTGGTGCAGAAGATGGTCGACACCGGGCACGTCCGCCGCTTCACCGGCAACGACTACACCAGCGACCTCGCCTCCGGCGCGGCGATCGCCTGCCAGGCCTACTCCGGTGACGCCGTCCAGCTCACCGCCGAGAACCCCGACATCGCCTTCGTGGTGCCGGAGGAGGGCGGCGAGCTGTGGGCGGAGAGCCTGATGATCCCCAACCGGGCCGTCCACAAGCGCAACGCCGAGCTGTTGGTCGACTACTACTACCAGCCCGAGGTGGCCGCCGAACTCGCCGCGGCCGTCCAGTACATCTGCCCGGTTCCGGCCGCCCGCGAGGTGCTGGCGGACAGCGGGGACAAGGACAAGGCCGAACTCGCCGAGAACCCGCTGGTGTTCCCGACCGAGGAGATGCGCGCCCGGCTGCGCAGCATGCGGGACGTCACCTCGGCCGAGCGGCCGGAGCTGCACAAGGTCTGGGGGCGCATCACCGGGGTGTGAGGGGTGCCGGGGAGTGACGCAGCCCGGCCCTACCGGCGTACGGCGTCCAGCGCGAGCAGGGCCACGTGCAGGGAGAGGCAGGACTCCACCTGGTCGAGGTCGACTCCGAGGATCCGCTCGACCTTGTGCAGCCGGTCGTAGAAGGACGGCCGGGACAGGTGGGCGGCGTCGGCCGCCGCCGACTTGTTCCGGCCCTGCTCCAGGTAGATCCGCAGCATCTGCACCAACTGGCCGTTGTGCTCGGCGTCGTGGGCCAGCAGCGGGCCCAACTCCCGCTCCACGTACGTCTGCAGGCGGGCGTCGTCGCGCAGCAGGTGGAGCAGGCCGCGCAGCCGGACGTCCGGCAGCCGGTAGTAGGAGGCGGTCCTGCCCCCGCCGGGCGCGTCGTGCAGGGCCGCGTCGGCGACCTGGGCGGCCTCCAGCAGGGTGCGCCGGGCGTCGCGGACCGAGCCGACCGAGGAGCCGACCGCGACGACCGGCCCCGGGGTGTCGGCGGGCTCCCGGCCGGACTCGGCGGACATCCGGCGCAGGGTGGCCGAGAAGGCCTCCAGCGCGGAGTGCTCGTCCTGCTGGGCGCCGAGCGCGATCAGCAGTCCGACGCCCTCGTCGTCCAGCGCGCCGACCAGGGCGGAGAGCCGGCTGGCCCGCACCGCGCCGGCCGCCAGCTCGGTGAAGTCGCGCAGCCGGGCCTGGGCCTCCAGTGCGGCCGGGATCGGCCCGCGGCGCTGGCGCAGCACCACGCCGACCAGCCGCCGGCCCTCCAGCGGGACGCCGAGCGCCTGGGCGCGCAGGGCCACCTCGGAGACGGTCAGCGCGTGGGTCAGGATGCCGGAGAGCAGGGTGCGGTGGGTCTGCCGCTCCAGGCTCTCCCGGTCGCGCACCACCAGCCGGTTGAGCGCCAGCGCGGAGGCGCCGCGCTCCAGCAGCATGGCGTGGGGGTGGGCCTCGCCCTCCGCCAACGGGCCCGGCTCCAGCACCAGGACCAGCCGGCCCCAGTCCTGGCCGCGGGCGCCGACGGTGGTCACCAGCCAGCCGCTGCGCGGGTCGTGGCCGGTCCGGCCGGGCGGGCGGACCCCGCGCGAGCGGCGCTCCCAGTCCTCCAGCAGCTCGGCCTCGGGGCGTCCGGCGCTGTCGTGGGCGAGCACCTGGTGGGCCAGGTTCTCCAGGACGACCGGCGCGCCCGCCATCCGGGCCACCTGGCGGATCACCTCGGGCGGCTCGGCGCCCTCGACCACCAGCTCGTTGAAGACCTGGTGGACCGATTCGGAGACCCGCAGCTGCTCCAGCTGGGCGTTCACCACCAGGGCGTGCACGGCCTCGGTGACGGCGACGAAGCGCACCTCGCGGCGGAGCGCGATCAGCGGCAGTCCGCGCTGCTCGGCGGCGTGCACCAGGGCGCGCGGGAGCGAGTCGAAGTAACGCCGGCCGAACTCGACCACCAGGCCGGCCACGCCGACCTCGTCCAGGTCGCGGACGTAGCGGGCCAGGCCCTCGCGGTCCTCGGGCAGCGCGATGCCGGTGGTCAGCACGAGCTCGCCGCCCTGCAGCACGCCGGCGACGTCGGGCAGCTCGCTGACGTGCACCCAGCGGACCGGTCGCTCCAGGCGGTCGGCGCCGGCCACGACCTGGGGCAGGCCGCGCCGCATCACCTCCAGGTCGAGCACACGGGCGACGGTGGGGAGCATCGCGGGCCTCCAGGGCGGGGGAGGTGGGAGGGGAGGGGGTGGAGGGGACAGAGTGTCAGGTGAATCATGCATCGTCGCGACGACCTGTTGCCCTGCGAGGAGCCTTGCACTCTGTAAGGCCCTTCGTGTCGAGACTGTCGAAGTGACCCTTGTCACGTCAACCCCGCAGTTGGCAAGGTCAGCGGGACCGCAGACCCCCACCGCGGAAGCGTTTCGCCGCAGCGCGGTCGAACCGCCGGCACTTGGAGGAACCCAGATGGACCTGACCGACTTCGGCGCGGGCGCGCAGTACATCGCGGGCCGTCAGGCCCGGGGGAGCGGCGAGCCCTTCCAGGTCGTCAACCCCGCCGACGGCACGGTGGTCGAAGAGGTCGCGCTGGCCACCGCCGGGGACGTGGACGCCGCCGTCGCCGCCGCGCGGGACGCCCTGCCCGGCTGGTCCTCGGCCACCCCGGGGGCCCGGTCCGAGGCGCTCACCCGGCTGGCCGCCGTCCTGGGCGCGACCGCCGACGACCTCGCCCGGGTGGAGACCGCGCAGACCGGCAAGCCGGTGAAGCTGGCGACCGAGTTCGACGTCCCCGGCACCGTCGACAACGCCGCGTTCTTCGCCGGCGCCGCCCGCAACCTGGAGGGCAAGGCGGCCGGCGAGTACTCCGGCGACCACACCTCCTACGTCCGGCGCGAGGCGATCGGCGTGGTCGGCTCGATCTCGCCGTGGAACTACCCGCTGCAGATGGCCGCCTGGAAGATCCTCCCGGCGATCGCGGCGGGCAACACCATCGTCCTCAAGCCGGCCGAGCTGACCCCGCTGACCTCGGTGATGTTCGCCCGGGCCTGCACCGAGGCGGGCATCCCGGACGGCGTGGTCAACGTGGTCACCGGCGCCGGGCGCACCGCCGGCGAGCGCCTGGTCGCCCACCCGGGGGTCGCGATGGTCTCCTTCACCGGCTCCACCGCCGTCGGCAGGCGGGTCGCCGAACTCGCCACCGCGAGCGTCAAGCGCACCCACCTGGAACTCGGCGGCAAGGC
The DNA here is from genome assembly GCF_042738155.1 of Kitasatospora sp. NPDC059088. Classification (NCBI taxonomy): domain Bacteria; kingdom Bacillati; phylum Actinomycetota; class Actinomycetes; order Kitasatosporales; family Streptomycetaceae; genus Kitasatospora; species Kitasatospora sp. NPDC059088. The sequence goes on from NZ_JBHYGR010000082.1 coordinate 30,596, forward strand.
CCCGTTCGTGGTCTTCGACGACGCCGACCTGGACGCCGCGGTGCACGGCGCCGTCGCCGCCTCGCTGATCAACGGCGGCCAGGACTGCACCGCCGCCACCCGCGCGTACGTCCAGCGCCCGCTCTACGACGCCTTCGTGGCCGGCGTCGCCGAGCTCTTCGCGGCCGTCCGGATCGGCGACCCCCGCAATCCGCACACCGACCTCGGCCCGCTGGTCTCCTACGCCCACCGGGACCGGGTGGCCGGGTTCGTCGAGCGCGCCCGCTCCTACGCCACCGTCGTCACCGGCGGCCCCGCACCGGACAAGGGCCATGACGGCTTCGACCTCACCCGGGGCGCCTACCACGCGCCGACCCTGATCACCGGCGCGGCCCAGGACAGCGAGGTGGTCCAGGGCGAGGTCTTCGGCCCGGTGCTGGTGGTGCTGCCCTTCGACGGCGACGACGAGGGCCTGCGGCTCGCCAACGACACCCCGTACGGCCTGGCCGCCTCCGCCTGGACGGGCAACGTGCACCGCTCGCTGCGCGCCACCCGGGAGATCGCCGCCGGGTGCGTCTGGGTCAACGACCACATCCCGATCATCAGCGAGATGCCGCACGGCGGCTACAAGGCGTCCGGCTACGGCAAGGACATGTCCCAGTACTCGCTGGACGAGTACACCCAGGTCAAGCACGTCATGTTCGACACCACCGCGGTGGCCCGCAAGGACTGGCACCGCACCGTCTTCGGAGACCGGTAACCCCCCCGCAGGCCCCGGGTGCTCCCCCCACGCACCCTTCTTCCCCCAGGAGGCCCGTTCCATGGCGTTCAAGGCGTTCAACGAGCTCACCGACGGTCTGCCCGAACCGGTCCGCAGGGCCTGGGAACGCAGTCTGACCAGCGGTCGGGCCGCGGTCGGCCGCCGCACCCTGCTGCGCGCCGCCGCCCTGACCGCCGGGGCGGGCACCCTGGCCGCCTGCGGCATCCCGGCCGCCCCCAGGACGACCAGTGACTCGACCGCCAACGCCGCCGAGGACCACTCGGGGAGCGAGAAGGAGGTCGACTTCTCCAACTGGCCGCTGTACATCGACACCGACGAGAAGGACAAGGAGAAGCACGGCACCCTGGACGCCTTCACCGCGGCCACCGGCATCAAGGTCAAGTACAACGAGGACATCAACGACAACGTCGAGTTCTTCGGCAAGGTCAAGCCGCAGCTGGCGGCCGGCCAGGACACCGGCCGCGACCTGGTGGTGCTCACCGACTGGATGGCCGCCCGGCTGATCCGGCTCGGCTGGGCGCAGAAGCTCGACCCGGCGAACGTCACCACCGCGATCACCAACGTCGAGGCCCGCTTCCGCGCCCCCGACTGGGACCCGGGCCGGCTCTACACCTACCCCTGGGCCGGCATCCAGACCGTCATCGCCTACAACCGGAAGGCGACCAAGGGCAAGGAGGTCACCAGCGTCGCCCAGCTGCTGGACGACCCCGAGCTCAAGGGCCGGGTCACCTTCCTCTCCGAGATGCGCGACAGCATCGGGATGGTCCTGCTCGACATGGACAAGGACCCGGCGAAGTTCACCGCCGACGACTACGCCGGTGCGATCGCCCGGATGCAGAAGGCCGTGGACGACAAGCAGATCCGCCGCTTCACCGGCAACGACTACGGCCAGGAGCTGTCCTCCGGGGACATCGCCGCCTGCGTCGCCTGGGGCGGCGACCTGATCCAACTGCGCGCCGACAACCCGGACATCGAGTTCGTCATCCCGGAGAAGGGCTACCTCGCCTCGACCGACAACATGCTGGTCCCGGCCAAGGCGCGGCACAAGGCGAACGCGGAGAAGTTGATCGACTTCTACTATCAGCCGAAGATCGCGGCGCAGCTGGTCGCGGGCATCGGCTACGTCTCCGCCGTCACCGGGATGAAGGACGAGCTCGCCACCCTCGCCCCGGACAGCGCGGCCAACCCGCTGGTCGTACCCACCCCCGAGATGGCGGTCAAGGCGCACGTGTTCCGCACCCTCACCGAGGGCGAGGAGAGCGACTTCGAGCAGAAGTTCTCCAAGCTCATCGGCGCCTGACCCCCACGCGTCCACCAGACACTGCCGGCAGAAAGACCCAGGAAGACACCCCATGACAGACCAGCTGCGCGCCGCGGCCGGTGGCGACGTCCGCCTCACCGGCATCGGCAAGACCTACGGCTCCTTCACCGCCGTCCACCCGCTCGACCTGACCGTGCCCCAGGGCTCCTTCTTCGCCCTGCTCGGCGCCTCCGGCTGCGGCAAGACCACCACCCTGCGCATGATCGCCGGCCTGGAGGAGCCCACCAGCGGCACCGTCCTGATCGGCGGCCAGGACGTCACCGCGCTGCCCCCGTACAAGCGCCCGGTCAACACCGTCTTCCAGAGCTACGCGCTCTTCCCGCACCTGGACATCTTCGAGAACGTCGCCTTCGGCCTGCGCCGGCGCGGCAAGAAGGACGTGAAGAAGCAGGTCGAGTCGATGCTGGAACTGGTCGAGCTCGGCCAGTACGCCCGGCGCAAGCCGCACCAGCTCTCCGGCGGCCAGCAGCAGCGCGTCGCGGTCGCCCGCGCCCTGATCAACCACCCCCAGGTGCTGCTGCTGGACGAGCCGCTCGGCGCCCTCGACCTCAAGCTGCGCCGCCAGATGCAGCTGGAGCTCAAGCGGATCCAGACCGAGGTCGGCATCACCTTCGTGCACGTCACCCACGACCAGGAGGAGGCCATGACGATGGCCGACACCATCGCGGTGATGAACGGCGGCCGGGTCGAGCAGCTCGGCGCGCCCGCCGACCTGTACGAGAACCCCGGCACCACCTTCGTGGCCAACTTCCTCGGCCAGTCCAACCTGCTCCCCGCCGAGGTCACCGGCGGCGCGGGCGAGGACCTGCTGCTCACCGTGGCCGGCACCCGGCTCGCGGTGCCGAGGGCGCGCTGCGCCACCGAGGCCAAGCTGGTCCACCTGGGCGTGCGCCCGGAGAAGATCACCATCAGCCACGCCTCCGAGCCGGTCGCCGAGGGCCGCAACCGGCTCGCCGGCACGGTGCTCGACTCCAGCTTCATCGGCGTCTCCACCCAGTACGTGGTGCGCACCGACGGCGGCCAGGAGGTCACCGTCTTCGAGCAGAACATGGAGCGCGACGCCCGGATCGTCCCCGGCGCCCCCGTGCAGCTGCACTGGAACCCGGCGCACTCCTTCGCCCTGGACGCCGCGCAGGCGATCGACGCGGGCACCGCGGAGGAGGCCGCATGACCACCACCACCCCGGCGGCCGCCCCCCGGGCCACGCCTCCGGACCGCAGTCCGCTCGGCGAACCCGCGCCGAAGCCGAGGCGCAAGCTCACCCCGTACTGGCTGCTGCTGCCCGGCATCGCCTGGCTGGTCGTCTTCTTCGCCGTGCCGATGGTCTACCAGGCGTCCACCTCGCTGCAGACCGGCTCGCTGGAGGCGGGCTTCAAGGTCACCTGGCACGTCTCCACCTACTGGGACGCCCTGGTCGAGTACAAGTGGCACTTCGTCCGCTCGTTCTCCTACGCGGCCATCGCCACCGTGCTCTGCCTGGCCATCGGCTACCCGCTGGCGTACACCATCGCCTTCAAGGCGAGCCGGCGCTGGCGCAACGTCATCCTGATCCTGGTCATCGCGCCGTTCTTCACCAGCTTCCTGATCCGCACGCTGGCCTGGAAGACCATCCTGTCCGACGGCGGACCGGTGGTCGGCGCGCTCAACACCCTGCACGTCCTGGACCTCACCAACGCCGTCGGGCTCACCTCCGGCGACCGGGTGCTCGCCACCCCGCTGGCCGTGGTCTGCGGCCTCACCTACAACTTCCTGCCGTTCATGATCCTCCCGCTGTACACCTCGCTGGAGCGGATCGACCCCCGGCTGCACGAGGCGGCCGGCGACCTGTACGCCCGGCCGTTCACCACCTTCCGCAAGGTCACCTTCCCGATCTCGCTGCCGGGCGTGGTCGCGGGCACCCTGCTCACCTTCATCCCCGCCTCCGGCGACTACATCAACGCCCAGCTGCTCGGCTCGCCGAGCGAGCAGATGGTCGGCAACGGCATCCAGAAGCAGTTCCTGAACGTGCTCGACTACCCCACGGCGGCAGCGCTGAGCTTCATCCTGATGGCCCTGATCCTGGGCATGGTGACGGTCTACATGCGCAAGGCCGGGACGGAGGAACTGGTCTGATGTCCCGCATCCTGAAGTGGGTCCGCGCCCACCTGGTGGTCCTGGCCGGCCTGCTGGCCCTGGCCTACCTGGTGCTGCCCAACCTGGTCGTGCTGGCCTTCTCGTTCAACAAGCCGGTCGGCAAGTTCAACTACGAGTGGAACGAGTTCTCCACCGACGCCTGGACCAACCCCTGCGGCGTGGCCGACATGTGCCAGTCGCTCTCGCTCAGCCTGCAGATCGCGGTGCTCGCCACCATCGGTGCCACCGTGCTCGGCACCATGGTCGCCTTCGCGCTGGCCCGCTACCGCTTCCGCGGCCGCTCGGCCACCACCGCGATGATCTTCCTGCCGATGGCCATGCCCGAAGTCGTCATGGCCGCCTCGCTGGGGACGCTGTTCCTCAACATGCGCATCCCCTTCGGCTTCACCACCATCCTCATCGCCCACGTCATGTTCTGCCTGAGCTTCGTCGTGACGGCGGTCAAGGCTCGCGTGATGAGCATGGACCCGAGGCTCGAACAGGCCGCCCAGGACCTCTACGCGACCCCCGTCCAGACCTTCCTGCGGGTCACCCTCCCGCTGGCCGCCCCCGGCATCGCCGCCGGCGCGCTGCTCAGCTTCGCGCTCTCCTTCGACGACTTCATCATCACCCAGTTCAACTCGGGCCCGACCACGGTCACCTTCCCGATGTTCGTCTGGGGCGCCTCGCAGCGCGGCATCCCGGTGCAGGTGAACGTCATCGGCACCGCGATGTTCGCGGCCGCGGTCGCGCTGACCGTGGCCGGCCAGTGGCTCGGCAACCGCCGCAAGGCCACCGCCTGACGTACGGTCGGTCAGCGGTGGTACGTACCATCACCTATTCGTGGAAAGTGGCTGATAATGCATGGATTCCGCCCGCGCACTCAGTGACGCCAGGCCCACCCCCTTCTGGTTGGAGGATCCCGGCCGGCCCGAGGCGCTGCCCGCCCTGGTCGGCGACACCACCTGCGACCTGCTGGTCGTCGGCGGCGGCTACTCCGGACTGTGGACCGCGCTCATCGCCAAGGAGCGCGACCCCTCGCTGGACGTCGTCCTGGTCGAGGGCAACGAGGTCGGGTGGGCCGCCTCCGGGCGCAACGGCGGATTCTGTGCGGCCAGCCTCACCCACGGCTTCGGCAACGGCCTGGAGCGCTGGCCCTCCGAACTCGCCCAGCTGGAACGCCTCGGCGCCGCCAACCTGGACGGCATCGAGGCCACCCTCAAGCGCTACGGCATCGACGCCGAGTGGGAGCGCACCGGCGAGATCGACGTCGCCACCCAGCCGCACCAGGTCGAGGAACTGCACGAGGTCGCCGAGGCCGTCGCCCGCTACGGCTTCGACCTCACCGTCCTGGACGCCGACCAGCTGCGCGCCGAGGTGAACTCGCCGACCTTCCTCGGCGGCCTCTGGGACAAGGACGGGGTGGCGATGGTCCACCCCGCCAAGCTCGCCTGGGGCCTCAAGGAGGCCTGCCTGGGCCTGGGCGTCCGGATCTTCGAGCACACCCGGGCCACCGAGCTGCGCGAGCACGGCAGCGGCATGGCCGCCCGCACCCCGTACGGCCGGGTCTTCGCCCGCAGGGTCGCGCTCGGCACCAACGTCTTCCCGTCCCTGCTCAAGCGCGTCCGTCCGTACGTCGTCCCCGTGTACGACTACGCCCTGATGACCGAGCCGCTCAGCGACGAGCAGCTCGCCTCGATCGGCTGGCGCGGCCGGCAGGGGCTCGGCGACAGCGCCAACAAGTTCCACTACTTCCGGCTGTCCGCCGACAACCGGATCCTCTGGGGCGGCTACGACGCCGTCTACCACTACGGCGGCCACGTCCGGCACGAGTACGACCAGCGCCCGGAGACCTTCCGCACCCTGGCCAACCATTTCTTCCGCTGCTTCCCGCAGCTGGAGGGGCTGCGCTTCACCAACGCCTGGGGCGGCGCCATCGACACCTGCAGCCGGTTCTCGGCCTTCTTCGACACCGCCTACCGGGGCAAGGTCGCCTACGCCGTCGGCTACACCGGGCTCGGCGTCGGCGCCACCCGCTTCGGGGCCGAGGTGATGCTCGACCTGCTGGCCGGCGAGCGCACCGAGCGCACCTCGCTGGACATGGTGCGCTCCAAGCCGCTGCCGTTCCCGCCCGAACCGGTGCGCTGGGCCGGGATCGAGATCACCACCCGCTCGCTGGAGCACGCCGACCGCAACGGCGGCCACCGCAACCTCTGGCTGCGCACCCTCGACCGGATGGGGCTCGGCTTCGACAGCTGACCGCCACCGATCGGGGGTATCTCCCGCGACCCGTGTAAGAGGGACCCGCCGTCCGCCTCTCCTCGGTGACGGCGGGTCTCGCACTCCCGCCGCGTCCGACCGTAGGAAACGGCGAGGAGCGGGGACACGACATGGAGAGCACCGGACTGCACTGGCTCGCCCAGGTGGCAGCGGACCCGGAGGACTTCCGGGAGCAGTGGGAACGCACCGGGCTGGGCCTGGTCCTGCTACCGGCCGGGCGCCGCTGGGACGTCCTCGCCGTCCCCGGGCGGCTCGGGCGACCGGCACTGGACGTGCTGGACACCGGTTTCTGCGGCCCGGTCCTCACCGACTTCGGCGAGGAGCACGTCAGCTTCCTGGTGCCCGTCGGCACCGCCGCCCGCTGGGTCGGCACCGGGGTGCGCTGCGCGGGGGAGGGCACCTGGATCGTCGTGCCGCACCCCCGGCGCCGCAGCCGGGGCGTGCGCTGGCTGGTGCCGCCCGACGGGTCCGGGCGGCTCAACGACCCGGTGCTGCTGGAGCTGGCCCTGCACGAGGCGGCGGCCGGGCTCGGCGGCCGGTAGCGCGGGGGCCGGGGGCGCCGGGGGCGGGTGGCAGGCGGTGGGTGGCGGGTCGCGGGCGGGTCGCGGTGGCGAGCGCCGGTTCGCGGGCGCTTGGCGGGTGGCAGCGCGCGGGGCGGGTGCCCGGGCCAGACTGGAGGCGTGACCACCGCCCCGCACGCCGTCGACGCCTCCCTCCGGCCGGGCCCCGCCCAGCTGCGCCTGGCCGCCCTCGCCGAGCCCGTCTGCACCCGGTACGGGCTGGCGCTGGCCGGCGGGCACGCGCTGCGCGCCCACGGGGTCCCGGCCTGCCGGCAGGACGGACTCACCCTGGCCACCGGCGGCGCCGACCTGCCCGAGGTGGCCGCCGCACTGACCGGGGCGTACCGCGCGGCGGGCGGCGGGGTCGCCGAGCGGCCCGGCACGCCGCGGCTGGAACAGCTGACCGTACGGCTGGCGCTGGGCGGGCGGACCCACTCGGTGGAGCTGCGGAAGGAGCCGCTCGGCCACCGGCCGGTCCGGCTGGACTTCGGCGCCCCGGAGGCGGACGGGCCCCCGCTGGTGCTGCCGGTGGTGGCCCTGGAGGACGCGGCCGCCCTCACCACCGCGCTGCTGGTCGACCGGGGCATGCCGCGGGACCTGATCGACGTGCACGCCCTCACCCGCAACTACCGTGAAGGGGAACTGCTCGCCCTGGCCGCCGAGTTGGACCCGGACTTCCAGCCGAGCGGGCTCGCCGACCGGCTGGAGACGCTGGCCGAGGCGGCGGACGGCCGGTTCCGTGCCCGCGGTGTCGAGGCCGGCGCCGTGGACGGGCTCAAGCGGTGGGCGCTGGCCTGGGCGCAGGACCTGCGGCTGGACCTGCTGGAGACCCGGGAGGCGGCGGACGGGCTGCACGACCCGTACCTGGAGGACGAGGAGTCCTGAGCCGCCCGGGCCGTGGCCCCACCCGTTCGGCGCAGCGACCGGACGACCTGTAAGGCTGAATCCGCGATCCCCGTCAGCCTGTTCGTTGAGCCGCACTCCGGAGGCGACCAGACTGGGGGACGAGCGCGGTAGCCCCGTGAATTCCGTCGCCCGACCCTCTCGCGGGCGGCGCCAGACCGGACCGGTGGCAGGACGCCGCCCGGGACTTCGGAGGCAGACGGACTTGAGCAAGCACATCACCCACTGGATCGGCGGCCGGTCGGTCGCCACCGCCGGTGCGGCGCCCCGCCGCGGCGACATCTTCGACCCGGCCACCGGCCAGGTCGCCGGCCAGGTCGACTTCGCCGGGATCGCCGAGGTCGACCAGGCCGTGGCCGCCGCCGCCTCGGCCTTCGCCGAGTGGCGCACCGCCTCGGTGGCCCGGCGCAGCACGGTGCTCTTCGCCTTCCGCGAGCTGCTGAACGCCCGCCGGGACGAGCTCGCCGAGATCATCGTGTCCGAGCACGGCAAGGTGCACTCGGACGCGCTGGGCGAGATCGCCCGCGGCCTGGAGGTCGTCGAGTACGCCTGCGGCATCCCGCAGCTGGTCAAGGGCGGCTTCACCGAGCAGGCCTCCACCGGCATCGACGTCTACTCGATCCGCCAGCCGCTCGGCCCGGTCGCGATCATCTCGCCGTTCAACTTCCCGGCCATGGTGCCGATGTGGTTCTTCCCGATCGCCATCGCGGCCGGCAACACCGTCGTGGTGAAGCCCTCCGAGAAGGACCCGTCCGCGGCCAACTTCCTGGCCGGGCTGTGGAAGGAGGCCGGCCTGCCGGACGGCGTCTTCAACGTCGTGCACGGCGACAAGGTGGCCGTCGACCGCCTGCTGGAGCACCCGGACGTCAAGTCCGTCAGCTTCGTCGGCTCCACCCCGATCGCCCGCTACGTGTACGAGACCGGCACCCGCTACGGCAAGCGCGTCCAGGCCCTCGGCGGCGCCAAGAACCACATGCTTGTGTTGCCCGACGCCGACCTCGACCTCGCCGCCGACGCCGCCGTCAACGCCGGCTTCGGCGCGGCTGGCGAGCGCTGCATGGCGGTCTCCGTCCTGGTCGCCGTCGACCCGATCGGCGACGAGCTGGTCGACAAGATCAAGCAGCGGATCGCCACCCTGAAGGTCGGCCCCGGCTGCAACGGCGACTCCGAGATGGGCCCGCTGGTCACCGGCCAGCACCGTGACAAGGTCACCTCCTACGTGGAGTCCGGCCTCGCCGACGGCGCCGAGCTCGCCGTGGACGGCCGCAAGCACCCGGTCACCGCCGAGGACAGGAACGGCAGCCCGACCGCCGACGGCTTCTGGCTCGGCCCCACGCTGTTCGACCACGTGAAGCCCGGCATGTCCGTCTACAACGACGAGATCTTCGGCCCGGTCCTCTCCGTCGTGCGCGTCGCCTCCTACGACGAGGGCCTGGCGCTCATCAACGCCAACCCGTACGGCAACGGGACCGCCCTCTTCACCAACGACGGCGGCGCGGCCCGGCGCTTCCAGTTCGAGGTGGAGGTCGGCATGGTCGGCATCAACGTGCCGATCCCGGTGCCGGTCGCCTACTACTCCTTCGGCGGCTGGAAGGCCTCGCTGTTCGGCGACGCCCACGCGTACGGCCCGGACGGCGTCCAGTTCTTCACCCGCGGCAAGGCCGTGACCCAGCGCTGGCTGGACCCCTCGCACGGCGGCATCAACCTCGGCTTCCCCACCAACAGCTGAGCCCGCAGGGCTCGCCGAGCTCTCGCACCGGGCAGGCCGGACCCCTCTCCCCGGGGTCCGGCCTGCCCCCTTTTGCAGGCCGTTTGCATCCGGACTCAGATGCGCGTACAGTTCTTCGAGCTGCCCGACAGGGAGCACCGGACACGCATCGGCGCGGACGGTCCTGAGGCGGCCAATCCCTTGAAACACCACTTCCGGTTCGTGCCGGTCGTTTCGCTTTTACGCGTCTCGGCTCGGTGCTTATTCGGCGTGCGCTGTTTATCGGATTGCGGCCGGATTCG